>NZ_MKIE01000001.1:300000-462681 GCF_001855385.1 Andreesenia angusta
TATGGAGTCCGGACTCAGCCCTTTCCATATTTCGTATAGTGTTTTAAGCCAGTCGAAAAGCTCCATATTTTGAACCTGTGGCAGATTTCTTGTAAAAGTCTGATATAGGTGATGATGCGTATTTACAAGCCCTGGGTAGACTATCATGCCCTTAGCGTCTATAACTTCATCTGCTTCGAAAATCTCGCTCCCTATATTCACTATGACTCCATTATCTATAAAGATATTTACGTTCTCTTTTACGCTGTCCTTGTCGTCGCAAGTCACAAGCGTCTTTATGTTTTTTATAAAAAGCGACATATATATTACCTCCATTTATTTTATTCCAAAAATAATAAAGTCATCTGATGATATGTTTATTGTATAATCATCAGATGACTTTGTAAACTCTTTTATATTTCTACTGTCTTATCCACTTTATTATCTCTGCAGGCGTTGCGTTTTTTCCGTACATAAGCAGCGCAGTCTTGAACACCTTCCCGGCAACTTTCATAGCTATAACTATCGACACTAGAAGTATCACAAGCGTTATAACTATCTCAGCTGCTGGAACTTTTGAGGCTGTTACGAATCTGATGAGCATCACCCCGGAAGTTGAAAACGGGAAGTATGATCCCACCTTTGCCACTATTCCATGGGGATTGCTCGTAACTGGTCCTACAAAGAAAATAGGCAGCATAGGCAGCAGCATTATAACGCTCTGAAAGTTTCCAGCTGAGTATATGTCGTTTATAGTCGCGCCCAAACTTACAAACAGCGACGAGAAAAGCAAGTAGCCTAAAAGTGCGTATAGAAGCATAAGCGGGAATTCCTTCACCAGCAGGTAGTCCAGAACCGGTATTTCAAATCTGTAAGTTGCCACAATCCCTGCAACTGCTCCCCATACCGACACCTGTATAAGTCCCAGCAGAAAATAACCTATTATCTTGCCCTGCATTATATCTCTAGGCTCTACTGAGGAAAGCAGAACTTCTGTCATCTTGTCCCGTTTTTCCTGGGTGGCACTTTGAAAAGTCATCATCCCGGACATAAATACAGAGAAAAGTATAAGTCCCGCAAACACGGCCGGCACAACTTTGCTCATCGTATCGGTCTCTTCTTCCAAGAGATATCTCTGACCGACTGAAAAACTCTCTGTCACATAGTCAGTCTTGTCCCTGTCTATTCCAAGCTCCTCCAGCCTAGAGCCCTGTATCGCTCTGTTTATAGCAGCTTGAATCTGGGAAGTATCTATAGACACATCGTCTCCATGATTGACCGTAAAGCTTCCACTGCTTAGACTATCTTGGTCTAATACTATATAGCTGGAGTCCCCTTCCTCTACAACCTTGTACTTAAGAGCTTCTATATCTCCGCTATATTCAGAAACTTTGTAGCCAGATCCATCTAGCTCGTCCTCTATTCCCCCTAGTCCGATTTGGTCTACCAGGTATATGTTCTGAACGCTTCCGCTGTCCATGTCCTGAAGCAGCGTCGGGAGCCCTCCAAATATAAGCATTATAAGAGGCGTGAGAAGTATAGATATCAGGAATGTCTTGTTCTTCAGATTCTTCTTTATCTCCCACTTAGCCACCTTAATTGTCTTTCTCATGTTCAGCCCCTCCTTTCGCTATGTTGACAAATATGTCATGGAGAGAGATCCTGTCCATATGAAGCTCCTTTATATTTAGACTTTCTGGAACAGCTCTTAAAAAGCTATTTGAATCCATATCCTTTGATATGTAGAGAGTGTTCCTATCCCCGCTTTCAACAATTCTCTCCACTCCTGGTATCTTCTCTAGGTCATGCACGCTGTTTTTTCCCACTATAGTGCATTTGAAATTAGAGAACTGTTCTTTTATCTCCTCCAGCCCACCGTATACGACTTTCTTTCCTTTGTTTATGAGGAATATCCTGTTGCAGAGAGCTTCAACCAGGTTCATCTGATGCGACGAAAGCAGTATGGTGGCCCCTTCCCTGGAAAGCGTCTTTATCTCTTCCATCAAAATATCCTGTCCCAGAGGGTCAAGCCCTGAAAAAGGCTCATCCAATATAAGGAACTTGGGTTCGTTGATTATGGCCCCTATGAACTGGACCTTCTGTGCCATGCCTTTAGAGAGTTCCTCTACCTTCTTTCTCTCCAATCCTCCTAGATCCAGTTTTTCCAAGTATTCAGAGAGTCGCTTTTTCGCCTTGTCCTTGGGATAATCCTTTAGCTCAGCTATGTAGAGTATTATGTCCTGTATAGTGACATCCTTGTAAAGTCCCCTTTCCTCTGGAAGATAGCCTATTTTGGAACGAAAGAGACGTCCTCGCTCTCCGTCCATATTGAAAGATATCTCTCCCGAATCTGGATATATCATACCCATTATGCTTCTTATAAGCGTCGACTTTCCTGCCCCGTTCGGGCCGAGCGTTCCCATTATATCGCCTTCCATCACGCTGAATGAGACGTCGTCAACCACTTTCGCTTCGCCAAAAGTCTTGCTCACATTCTCCACTCTTAAAACTTCATTCACGACTACATCGCCCCTTGAATTTGTATTTGTTCCCATATAGGCTCTTACCCCAAGTACTGAATGCTACACTATATATGGCGAAAATTTAATAAAAGACCTGCAAAATCCGTATCGAACTTGTAGGTCTTTATTATAATATCTCTTAAACTATTATCTGAGCCAACACTCCTGCCACCAAGAAGGCCAACACAAAGCTGCTTAGCCATATCATTATCGACTCTTTTATGCTTCTCTCCTTGAATATGACCATTATGGAAGCTATGCATGGCACGAAAAGCGTTATGGCCACAAGCGCCACTATTATCTGACTACTACTCATAAGCCCACGGCTTACAAGGTCGTTTAGTCCAGCCGCGCCGAAATCCCTTCTGACTATTCCCATTATAAAGGCCTGGGAAGTCTCCGCAGGGAGTTTGAGGAATCCTGTTGTAAATGGAGCTATTCCGTCTGAAATTGATTCCAGCGCTCCAGTGTACTGCATAACCGTTATCAGAAGCGCTCCTATTATAAAGAGCGGTGTCGCCTCTTTCAAAAACATCACAGACTTATTGTATGTCTTTTTAAGCACATTCCCCACTCTTGGAATCCTAAGTGGCGGAAGGTCTATCAATAGATCTGTAGACTTTCCGGGAAGTATCTTGTTCAGCACAGTCCCCGTAACCGCGAACACAAGGAATATGACTCCTGTGTAGAGCATCAGATATCCAAGCCCCAGAGGCGCTATTATTCCCATTATGACTCCAAGCTGGGCAGAGCATGGTATTGCAAGCCCCAAGAGCATAGTGGCTATAAATCGCTCACGTTTCGAGCCAAGCAGCCTTGTAGTTATGACTGCGACCGTCACGCATCCGAATCCAAGTATAATCGGTATTATGGCCCTTCCGTTCAGTCCAAAGAACATCAGAACTCTGTCCACCAATGCGGCTATCCTGGGAAGGTATCCTGAATCCTCCAGCACAGATAGTATAAAGTAGAAGCCTACCACAAGCGGAAGCAGAAGCCCGAGTATATATATTGGAACCATAGTGAAGAGTCCGAACTCTCCGACCATCACCTTGCCTATAAAGCTCTCCTGGCTGAGGAGTGTTCCGAGTGTGTTCATTATAAAGTCGTTGTAGTATCCTCCCATTATGACTTCTTCGGTAATTCCTACAACTGTCTGAGCTACAAATACCCCTATTACGAGGTACATAATATAAAGTGCTCCTATGAGTATCGGTATTCCCGTAAGGGGATTTAGAGTCAATTTTCCTATCTTGCTTCTCAGCGTAGCCCCGCTATTCTTCTGAGATACGCATCTTTCCACTATGCCATCGACCCTTGTCCGCCTGAGCTTGTATATATGCTCCCTTTTCTGCTTTGATTCCAAGATATTGTGACGCTCTATTATGTTCTCGTCTTCTTCTAGCAGAAGCAGCGCCTCGGACTCCGTGTCTACCTGTCCGATTACCGAATCTATAAGCTCCTTCACCTCTGCTATCCTGTTTCCAGGCTTCGCCCTTGAAATGGCCTCCTTTACTTCCAAAAGCCCTTCGCCTCTTGTGGCTGTAGTAGGTATTATTTCAACGCCTAGCTCCTCTGAAAGCTTTTTCACATCTATCTCAAGTCCATTTCGCACTACGTCGTCCATCATATTCAGTGCTACGACTACCGGTTTTCCCATGTCTATTATCTGCTGCGTGAGGAAGAGATCCCTCTCCATATGCACAGCGTCCACTACGTTCACTATCACGTCCGCATACAGGATTATATCTCTAGCTACGCTCTCCTCGTCGTTGAAAGATGACACCCCGTAGACTCCAGGAGTGTCCATGACTACGTCTTCTCCTAGCTTTCCCGTGCTTATGTCGACTGTGGTGCCTGGAAAGTTGGATACATCCACGTACATGCCCGTGAGGTAGTTGAAGAACACGGACTTACCCACATTTGGATTTCCGGCAAGCACTATCTTCTTGGCGCCCTCCGGTATATGCATCCCCTCTACTGGATTGTGGTTCATGCTCATATCTTCTCGCCCCTCTCTGCTGGCTTCACTTCTATCGATCTGGCCAAATTTCTGCCTATCGCTATCTCCTGCATTCTGTTTTGAAGTATTACGGGCCCTCCAGGCAATTTTTCCGAGCAAAGCAACTTGGATCCCTCGAATATTCCAAGCCTTATGGCCTGCACTCTTATCTTTTCATCGGGTATTTTAACTATCTCTATCCTCTGACCCTTTTCGGCCTGGTCTAATGTCATCATTAGCTCTTCCTGCCTTTCTCGTCTTCTTTTTCTTCTCCGCCACAGCCACTGTCGCCTCCGCAACCGCCTCAGCCACCGCTTTTCAAGCTGTTTATCACTCTCTTGAAGCTAAAGTAAAGCACGACTGCCAGTATCAGAAACGCAACTATATTGCTCACTATCTCCTTCATTTATATCATCTCCCGGTTTTTAGGCTCTTTGATACCTATTATCAATATTAATATCTTAATCCTCCACTATTGTATTGTCAAGCTGGAAGCAAGCTTGGTTCTTCTAATTTATATGAGTTTCCTCTTATATTTATAATTGAATTATGACGATAATGTAGTATTATTGAATTAACAGGTTTTTACTACATTTTGAAGGTGGGATTCATTTGAATTTAAAGAGCTTATTTGGGAAAAAGATACTGGTGCTGGACGGCGCCATGGGGACAGCTATACAGAATTACAAACTGGTCGAAGAGGACTACAGGGGCGAGCGATTCGCAGACTTCTCTTTTCAGCAAAAGGGCAACAACGACATATTGAGCCTTACAGCGCCTCATATAATAGAGGAGATACACGAAAACTACCTGAAATCAGGGGCGGATATAATAGAGACCAACACTTTCAACTCCACCGCTGTGTCTCAGGAGGACTACGGGCTTCAGGATTATGTATACGAGATGAACAAGACTTCGGCCGAGCTTGCAAGGCGCATTGCAGACAAATACACTGCGCTCACGCCTGACAAGCCTAGGTTTGTAGCGGGATCGATAGGACCTACAAACAAGACGCTTTCAATGTCTCCAGATGTTGAAAATCCAGGCTACAGGGCTATCGACTTTGACTCTCTTATGAAGGACTACTACGAGCAGATCAGCGGGCTTATGGACGGCGGAGTGGACTGCATACTCATAGAGACCATCTTCGATACTCTAAATGCAAGAGCCGCGATATACGCCGTGGACCTGCTAAACGAGGAGAGAAATACAGAGGTACCTATAATGATATCTGGAACGCTTACAGACAAGAGCGGAAGGACGCTTTCAGGCCAGACGCTTGAGGCTTTCCTAGCTTCCATGAAGAACCAGTACATCATATCTGTGGGGCTTAACTGCGCGTTCGGGGCCAAGGACCTTATACCTTTTATAAAGACCATCTCCAAAAAGACAAACTACTATGTCAGCGTATATCCAAACGCCGGGCTTCCAAACGAGCTTGGGGAGTACGACGAGTCTCCTGAGACTACGGTGGGCTATCTACGCGAACTTGTAGACGGTGGTTTCGTAAATATGGTGGGAGGATGCTGTGGAACAACGTTCGCGCATATAAAGGCAATTTCTGAGCTTGTAGACGGCGCCACTCCTAGACAAATACCTGAAATAGCGGAAGAGACTACGCTTGCGGGACTTGAAACTGTAGTTGTCTCTAAAGAAAACAACTTCCTGAACATAGGCGAGCGAACAAATGTGGCCGGCTCTAGAAAGTTCGCAAGGCTTATAGCTGAGAAGCAGTATGAAGAAGCCCTTTCCATAGCTCGCGACCAGGTTGAAAATGGCGGCCAGGCCATAGATATCAACTTCGACGACGGAATGCTCGACTCGGAGGAAGAGATGGACGTATTCCTGAAGCTGTTGGCTTCGGAGCCCGAAATCTCTAAAGTGCCTGTTGTAATAGACTCCTCCAAATTCTCTGTGATACTTGCAGGGCTTAAGGCCATACAGGGCAAGCCGCTTGTAAACTCCATAAGCCTTAAAAACGGTGAAGAGGAGTTCATAGAGCAGGCCAAAACTATAAACAGATTCGGAGCTGCAGTGGTTGTAATGGCTTTCGACGAAAAAGGACAGGCCGACAGCTACGACAGAAGAGTCGAGATATGCGGTAGAGCCTACAAGATACTTGTGGAAAAGGTGAACTTCCCTGCTGAGAACATAGTCTTCGACCCAAATATACTTGCCATAGCCACAGGCATGGAGGAGCACGACAACTACGCGGTGGACTTTATAGAGACAGCTAGATGGATAAAGGCTAACTTGCCTGGAGCCAAGATATCAGGAGGACTTTCAAACCTGTCTTTCTCTTTCAGGGGAAACAACGTAATACGTGAAGCTATGCACTCTGTATTCCTCTACCATGCAATAGAGGCTGGAATGGACATGGCCATACTGAACCCAGGTATGGTGCAGATATACGATGAGATAGACCCTGAGCTTCTACCTAAGGTTGAGGCCGTAGTCATGAACACTCACCCTGAAGCCGCGGAGGAGCTTATAGAGTTCGCCGAGCAGTTCAAGGGTACTAGCGAAAAATCCGAGGGCACTGCTCTCAAGTGGAGAGAAGGCTCTGTAGAGGAAAGGCTTAAGCATGCCATGGTGAAAGGCCTTACAGACTTTATAGAGGAAGATATTATGGAGGCCAGAATCAGCTACAGCAGGGCTCTAGATATAATAGAGAATCCTCTTATGGACGGCATGAACGTGGTCGGAGAGCTGTTTGGTGAGGGCAAGATGTTCCTGCCTCAAGTTGTGAAGAGCGCAAGGGTTATGAAGAAGGCAGTGTCGGTACTGCTTCCATTTATCGAGGAAGAGAAAACTTCCGGCTCTAGCAGCGCAGGCAAAGTGCTTATGGCCACTGTAAAGGGCGATGTGCACGACATAGGAAAGAACATAGTGGGAGTTGTGCTTTCGTGCAACAACTTTGAAGTGATAGATCTGGGTATAATGGTTCCACCTGAAACCATCGTTCAGAAGGCGCTAGAGGAGAAGCCGGACATAATAGGGCTTAGCGGACTTATAACGCCTTCGCTTGACGAGATGGTGACTGTGGCCCAGATGATGAACGACGAAGGGCTGGACATACCTATAATGATAGGCGGGGCCACTACTTCCAAGGTCCATACAGCTGTGAAGATAGCACCTGAGTACAACGGAGCCGTAGTCTACACTACAGACGCCTCTAAGGCGGTGGAGATGGCCAAGAACCTGTGCAGCGCAGAGAAACGCGAAAAGGTAATATCAGATATAAATTCAGAGTATTCGAAGCTCAGGGATGTTTACTTCGGTCACTCCGAGGAGTACCTGCCTTACGAAGAGGTGCTGGAGTACGGCCTGGACATAGACTGGGATGATGTAGACAGCACAATGCCTAAGTCTTTCGGCCCTAAGAAAGTCGACTACAATGTAGATTCGCTTAGAGACTCCATAGACTGGACTTACTTTTTCGTGCAGTGGGGCTTCAAGGAAAGGTATCCAGCCATACTTGAGCATCCTGAGTACGGGGAAGAGGCAGCGAAGCTTCTTGAGGACGCCAACGACATGCTAGACGCACTTTCAGCTGACGAAAAGCTTGTGCCACATGCAGTTTACGGTCTTTTCAAGGCCAATTCCGTACATGATGATATAGAGATATACGGTGAAGGCGGAGAGACTATAGGGGTGCTCCATATGCTGAGACAGCAAGCTGTAAAGTCCGAGAGCTACTACCTCTCTCTTGCAGACTTCATCAGGCCTAAGTCCTCTGGAACCCATGACTTTATAGGCGGATTTATAGCTACTTCGGGTAAAAGAATAGACGAACTCTACTACGAGTATAAGGAAAACGGAGACGACTACAGCGCCATGCTTGTAAAGATACTGGGTGACAGGCTTGCTGAAGCGGCTTCTTCAGCCTTGAACCACTCGCTTTCCGAGTCAGAGTGGAGCTTTAGAAATACGCTCGGCATAAGGCCGGCTTACGGATATCCTTCTCTTCCCGACCATTCAGAGAAAGAGACGCTGTTCAGTATTCTCGATGCGGAGTCGAATACTGAAGTAAGCCTCACAGATAACTATATGATGATGCCAGTCGGAAGCGTATGCGGTCTCTATATACCTAGTGACTTTGCAAAATATGTGGATGTAGGGAATATAGATTCAGACCAGCTTGAATCATACAGCCTGAGAAAAGGCTGGAGCGTAGAGTCAACTGCCAAAATGATAGCCAACAATATAAGGCAGTCCTAGTTTTAAGATGTAAAATTAAAAGCAAGCCCAGCTTTAAGCATGGGCTTGCTTTTCGTTTAAGAGCACCAGTCGGCCTCTGGGGCATATCTCTATCTTTAGAACCCCGTCTTCAAGGCTGTACTCTTTTTCTTCTATTAAGTCTTTAAGTCTCTCTATTCCATACTCCGAAAGATCCAACTCCACCTGCTGGCTTCTCTCACATCTGTTCAAAAGCACAAGCCCCAAGCTGGAGTTTTTTCTCATATACCCATATACATGTCTGTTGACCGGGATGGATTTGAAGTCGCCCCATCTGAAAACAGAGTGGCTTTTTCTTATCGCTATCACTTTCTTGTACCATGACAGCAGTTCCTCGTCTTCTCTGCCCCAAGGATATGTCCTCCTGTTGTGTGGATCTGCATATCCCTCAACTCCTACTTCATCTCCGTAGTATATAGACGGGACACCTGGAAAAGTCATCTGCACAAGCGAAGCCATCTTGAGATGATCTATTGCGTCCTTTCTGCTCTCTGGAGTCATCCTGAACTCCTTGCGCTCGGCTTCAGTCATATGGTTAGGATCTGGGACCCTTCCAAATGCGTATATAGCCCTCTCTGAGTCATGGGTTCCTATCAGGTTCATAGCAGAGTAGAAATACTCTTTGGGGTAGTTTTCGTAGAGGCTCATTATGTTTCTGTGTACCTCGTATGAATTTATCTCCCCCATTA
The DNA here is from genome assembly GCF_001855385.1 of Andreesenia angusta. Taxonomy (NCBI): domain Bacteria; kingdom Bacillati; phylum Bacillota; class Tissierellia; order Tissierellales; family Gottschalkiaceae; genus Andreesenia; species Andreesenia angusta. The sequence goes on from NZ_MKIE01000001.1 coordinate 309,432, forward strand.
TATATCGCTCGAAATTGTCCCTAAACGGATAATTCATGGTCGAGTCGAGCTCTTCCCCTAGGAGGTATTCCCTCCGCTCGCCATAGCTTATCTTGTTTGAAGAGTCCTCCCAGACCTCCCCTATGAGCACGGAGTCTTCGTCCACTTCTTTCAGCTTTTTTCTCAAGCTCTTTATAAAGCTGTCTGGAAGCTCGTCGGCCACATCAAGGCGCCAGCCCTTCGCTCCTAGCTTGGTCCATTTTTCTATCACGCCACCATCTCCGAGTATGAACTCCTTGTACGAGCTGTTTTCTTCCTCTACATTCGGTAACACATCTATTCCCCACCAAGACTCGTATTCGTCAGGGTGTGTCTTAAACCTATACCAGCTGTAGTACTTCGAGTCTTTCGACTGGTATGCCCCTGTTGAATTGTAGTTCCCGTATTTGTTGAAGTAGATGCTGTCGCTTCCTGTATGGCTGAATACCCCGTCCAGCACTATATAGATTCCCCTCTCTCTGGCCTTTTCGCAGAGAGTCTTGAATTTCTCCTCGTCACCGAACATCTTGTCTATCTTCATATAGTCCCCTGTGTCGTACTTGTGGTTGCTTGAAGCCTCAAATATAGGGTTCAAGTATATTATACTCACTCCTAAATCCTCTAGATAGTCAAGCTTTTCTATAACCCCCAAGAGATTTCCGCCAAAGTAGTCGTAATATACTACTCGTCCACTTTCGTCTTTAATGTATGACGGGTCTTCACTCCAGTCGGCTCTCAGCAGCATATCCCTGTTCGGCCTGTTCACCTTCCCGCCTGGATTCCCGTTGTAGAATCTGTCGGGAAATATCTGATATATCACTCCCTCCCGATACCAGCATGGGACAGTTCCATCTGGACTGTATACAGTTATCTGGTATGACTTAGGGGAGTGTATATACATGGAACCCACCCCTCCAAGCCCATCGTTGCTGTTCCCGTAGTAGTAGACGCCCTCGTCGGTATGCACTTCAAAGTAGTACCACACAAGCCCTCTAAAGTTGGAGGTATACAGCTCATAGCCGTATACCTCCTCTATTCCTTCAGCTGAAATCTTGCTCATCTTCTCTAGCTTCTCAGCTTCTCTGTCTCTATTTATGACAATATACGCAGCTTTCATCTGCCTGTCTGTCGTAAGTCTGAGCTTTAGCTCGACTGAATCTCCAGACTTCACCGCCCCAAAGGGACTTCTGTAGTCCAAGCTGTGAGAGTCATGTGCTATCTCCATCATTTCAGCACACTCGCCTTTATGCCCCATATCTCGTCAGCATATTCCCTGACTGTCCTGTCGCTTGAGAATATACCCGATTTAGCCGTATTCACTATGCTCATCTCCGTCCATCTGTCTTGGTCTCTGTATGCCTTTTCAGCCCTATCTTGAGCCTTTATATAGCTGTCGAAATCTTTGAGCACAAAGTACTGGTCATTGTTGTAGAGTATAGTCTCGTATATGCGCTTGTAGCTCTCACCTTGTCCCGGTATGCTGTTGTCCACAAGGCTGTTCATAACCCTCTTGATTCTGAAATCCTTGTTGTACACGTCGAATGCAGCATATCCTCCGCTTTCATAGTACTTCATGACCTCATCCACCGTGAGACCGAACTTGAAGAAGTTTTCGTCTCCCACCGCTTCCCTTATCTCTATATTCGCGCCGTCCAGCGTTCCAACAGTGAGCGCTCCGTTCAGCATGAACTTCATGTTCCCAGTTCCTGAAGCCTCCTTGCTGGCCGTGGATATCTGCTCACTTATGTCTGTGGCAGGGAAAATCCTCTCGGCGAGTGAAACCCTGTAGTTCTCAAGTCCCACTACTTTTATCTTTCCACCTATCGACTTGTCGTTGTTTATCATCTCTGCAACAGACATCATAAGGTTTATTATGCGCTTAGCCATGTAGTAACCTGGAGCCGCCTTGCCTCCGAATATAAAAGTCCTAGGCACCATGTCCATATTCGGATTGTCTTTAAGCCTGTAGTAAAGGTCTAGTATATGGAATATATTCAGAGTCTGTCTCTTGTACTCGTGGATACGCTTGACTTGAACGTCGAATATAGAGTCTATGTCCACGCTTATGCCGTTGTTCTCAAGAATTATCTTGGCCAGTCGCTCTTTATTCTCTCGCTTTGCAGCTCTCACTTTCTCCTTGAATGAGCTGTCACCTTTGAACTTCACAAGCTCCTCAAGCTGCATAGGGTCTTTTATCCAGGAATCCCCTATCGTCTCTGTAACTGCCTTCGAAAGAGGGCTGTTTGACTTTAAAAGCCACGATCTATGGGTTATCCCATTTGTCTTGTTGTTGAACTTGTCAGGATAGTACTCGTAGAAGTTCTTCATAACTGAGTTTTTCAGTATCTCTGTGTGGACCTTTGCGACTCCGTTTACGCTGTGGCTTCCCACTATGGCCATATGTGCCATGTTTATGCTGTTGTCTCTTATTATGGCCATCTCCCAAACTTTCCAGGAATCCTGTCCGTACTTGCACCTTAGCTCTTCCTTGTGCCTTCTGTCTATCTCCTCCACTATCATGTAGATTCTAGGGAGCAGCCATCTGAAGGACTCTATATCCCATTTTTCAAACGCCTCCGGCAGGATAGTGTGGTTTGTATAGGACATAACTTCTCTTGTGATGCTCCAAGCTTCGTCCCATCCAAAGTTATCTTCGTCCATAAGGACTCTCATCATCTCCGGTATAGACAGAGCTGGGTGAGTGTCATTTATGTGTATCGCTACTTTCTTTCCAAGCTCACTTAGGTCTCCGCCTTTTCGCTTGTACCTGTTCACTATGGTCTGTATACCAGCAGACACAAGGAAGTACTGCTGCTTCAGCCTGAGCTCCTTCCCTTCCTTTTGTGAGTCGTCTGGGTAGAGTATCTCTGTTATGCTCTCCACAGACCTTTCATAGTTTATTGCCTTCTGCATCTCTTCTCCGCTTAAAAGAGTGTAGTCTATCTCTCTTTTAGGCTCTGCGCTGAAGAGCCTTAGCGTGTTGACCGTGTCATTCCCATATCCTACAACCGGCATGTCATGTGGCACCGCCATCACAGGCTGGTAGTTCCTGTGCTTGAAAATAGTGGTGCTGCCAATGTCGTCTATGTCTACATATCCGTAGAATTTGACTTCAACCGCTCTGTTCGGCCTTCTGACCTCCCATGTGTTCCCATATTCCAGCCAATCGTCTAGTATCTCCACCTGCTGGTTGTCTATTATCTTCTGCTTGAACAGCCCATACTTGTATCTTATTGTACATCCATGCGCGGGAAACTGCTGGGATGCCAGCGACTCCAGGAAGCAAGAGCCTAGCCTTCCAAGCCCTCCGTTTCCTAGCCCCAAGTCATGCTCCACCCTTTCAACCTCTGCAAGGTCTACTCCAAGCTCCTCGAGCCCTTCCTTGAAAGTATCTCTAAGCCCCAAGTTTAGAAGATTTGTACAGAGCTGCTTTCCTGAAAGAAACTCTATTGAAAAGTAGTAGGCCTGTTTCTGACTAGTCTCGTCGTAGGACCTGTTTGTCTTCGCCCAGTTCCTGTATATATAATCCCTGACAACTCCTGCAAGCGCAGTGTATGACTCAACAGGACTCGCATTTTCAAAAGTTATCCCGTACATGGTCTCTATTCTATCTTTGAAAAGCTTTTTTACATCTTCTTTATTCTGTATTAACATCTCTTCACTCCTATCTTTTTAGTCCCCTGTAAAGAGCTATATAATCTTTTGCAGACTTGTCCCAGCTGTAGTCGCTCTTCATTGCATTTTTCACTATATGCTTCCAGACTTTTTCATTGCCGTAATACTCTAGAGCTTCTTTTATAACATGCATCATATCGTGAGCGTTGAAGTGTCTGAAGGTGAATCCGTTTCCACCTTTTGTCTTGTCGCTGTAAGGACTGACTGTGTCGTTGAGCCCTCCAGTCTCTCTGACTATTGGTATCGTTCCGTACCTCAAAGCTATAAGCTGGCTAAGTCCACAAGGCTCGAACCTCGAAGGCATCATCAGCATATCTGCGCCTGCATATATTCTGTGCGAAAGGTCCACTCTAAAACCTATATAGGAGACAACTCTCCCTCTATACTTGCTCTCCATGTACCTGAAGCTGTCTTCATACCTCTTGTCTCCTGTTCCCAAGAGCACCATCTGCACGTCTGAAGTGTGCAGAAGCTCCTCCATTATGTGGAGTATCAGGTCTATCCCCTTGGCGTCTACAAGCCTGGAGACAAGGCCCAACACAGGAACTTTCGGGTTTTCCTCAAGCCCCAGCTCTTTTTGAAGCTTGAGCTTATTCTCAGACTTCTTAGACAGCGTTTTTGCGCTGTAGTGCACAGGTATGTTCTTGTCTTTTTCTGGGTTGTATAGCTCATAGTCTAGTCCGTTGACTATCCCCGTGAGATCCTCTTCCCTAGCTCTCAGTATTCCGTCTAACCCTTCCCCGAAATAGGGCTGCTTTATCTCTTCGCTGTATGTTTTGCTCACGGTCGTAAGCTTGTCTGAATAGACTATCCCGGCTTTCATGCAGTTTATATCTCCGTGGTACTCTAGGGAGTCGGAGTTGAAGTAGCTTTCGTCAAGTCCCAGTACATCCCCAAGTTTTTCTCTGCCGAAAACGCCCTGGTAGTGAAGGTTGTGTATAGTGAAAACAGTCTTTATTCCGCTGTAGAAGCTGTCGCTGCTGTAAAACGCCTTTAAAAACAGTGGCAAAAGTCCTGTATGCCAGTCATGGGCATGGATTACATCGGGCTTGAATCCGATTTTCGGAAGTATGGCAAGCGCCGCCTTGCTAAAAAACGCAAAGCGCTCTAGGTCGTCATCGTAGCCGTAAGTGCCGTCTCTATCGAAATACTGACGATTGTCTATGAAGTAGAACTCCACACCCTCATGCTCCATCTCGAATATGCCACAGTAGAGCTTTCTCCATGAGAGCTCCACTGTAATATCTGAGATATAGTTCATCTCCTCTGCATACTTCTCCAGCACCGACCTGTAAAGTGGCAGTACCACCTTTACATTTATTTTTTTATGCTTGAGGGCCTTTGGAAGAGACCCTATTACGTCTCCAAGCCCGCCTGTTTTTATAAACGGAACCGACTCTGAAGCTACAAATAGTACATTCAAAATATCTCCCCCTCTAGACCTTTGACTTCTTTTCAACTATTACAGGGTAGTTAGGACTGCCTATCAGCCTGTTTTGCTTGCCTATTATGCAGTCTTTATCCACTATCACGTTCTCTAGCGTGACACCCTCTTCGAGGACAGTGCCCTGCATTATTATGGAGTTTTTAACGCTCACATTCTTGCCTATCCTGACTCCCCTGAATATTATGCTTCCCTCTACTTCGCCGTCTACCACAGACCCATTGGCGACAAGGGAGTTCCTCAAGTTGGCGTTCTGCCCGTATTTCACAGGCGCCAAGTCTTTTACGCTCGTGTATATCTCCCCCCTGCTCAGGAAGAGATCATCCCTTATGTCTTTTTCCAAAAGCCTCATGCTGTTCTTGTAGTATGATTCCACAGAGTCTATATTCATAAACTCACCCTCGAATCTGTATCCACCCATTTTGTACTTGTAGAACTTGTTTATGATCCCGTCTCTCAGAAGGTCGTACTCTCCCTTGCCTATGCAGGAGTAGATCATGTCCTCTAGCAGTGACTTCTCCATGATGTACATCTCCATGGATATCTTGTCGCTCTTCATCTTGTTGCTGCTTGTCTCTATGTTCATGACCTTTCCATCTTCATCCAACTTTAGCTGAGTGAATGAACCTATGTCCCGTATGTCTTCTTCGCTGACGCTCTTGTATACCACGGTTATGTCGTTTCCAGACTCTTTGTGGTGCTTAAGTGCACTTCTGTAGTCTATATTGCAGATTATATTCGGATGGGTTATCAGTGCGTATTTTTGAGTACTTCTTCTGAAGTAGTCTATATTTCCCTTCAGTATCTCCAGGTCTCCCCTCAGATTTCCCCACTCGCTGTCGGAGCTGTCTGGTGGAAGCACGAATATGCCGTCTTTTTTCAGGTCCAGACCCCATTCCTTCGGGGACCTTATATGCCCCATAAGCGACCTGTAGTTCTGCTTTACAGCTATGCCTATGTTGTATATCCCTGAGTTGACCATATTGGACAAGTGGAAGTCTACCAGCCTGTATCTTCCTCCGAAAGGAAGCGTCGCCAGCGACCTTTTCTTTATAAGTGCATTTAAATTCTTAGCTTCTCTCGTATTGTTTATAATCCCTAGTACATCGTTCACTTTATTTCCTCCCCCTTGTTGTATATTCCAGCTAAAGCACGCTGTTTTCTCCTATGACTATTATCCCGCTTTCAGAGACACCGTAGTTGTCCCCAAGATCGCTATCAGTCCCTTTCTTTATTACAGTACCGCTCTTTATATAGCTGTTCTCTCCAATTATAGCCTTCTCTATGACTACTCCTTCTTCTATTGTCACGTTCGGAAATATCAAGCTGTCCTTTATCACAGCGCCTTCTTTTACCGTCACTCCCTGAAATAATATGGAGTGCTCTATTTCACCGCAGATTTCGCACCCTTCGTTTATAAGTGTCCTGGATATCTTGGCGTTTTCGCATACATAGTGTGGAGGATGGTTCGTGTTCTCGGAGTATATCTTCCATCCGCTGTCGTATAGATCCAGCTCAGGCTGCTCTGAAAGCAGATCCATATTTGCCTGCCAAAGGCTCTCTATAGTCCCCACGTCTTTCCAGTAGCCGTCGAATCTATAGGCGTACATCTGCTTGTTGTCCTTGAGCATGGCCGGTATTATGTCTTTTCCAAAGTCGTTTGACGACTCTTCTTTGTTCTCATCTTCTATCAGGTATTTTCTGAGCTCCGCCCATTTGAATATATATATCCCCATGGAAGCCAAATTGCTCTTTGGATTCTCTGGCTTCTCTTCAAACTCATATATTCTGTCGCCTTCGCTTGTGTTCATTATCCCGAATCTGCTCGCCTCTTCCGCTGGAACCTCTATTACGCTTATGGTCACGTCTGCATCCTGCTCTTTATGGTACTCCAGCATTTCCGAGTAGTTCATCTTGTATATATGGTCACCAGATAGTATCATCACGTACTCCGGGTTGGCTTGGTCTATATAGAACATGTTCTGGTATATGGCGTTGGCCGTACCCTTGTACCAAACTCCTCCCTTTACGTCTACATATGGAGACAGAAGCGTAACTCCCTCGCCTCCTCTGTCCAAGTCCCAAGGCCTTCCTATGCCTATATGTGTGTTGAGTATAAGCGGCTGATACTGGGTAAGTACTCCTACTGTATGCATATTGGAGTTTGCGCAGTTGCTCAGCGTAAAGTCTATTATCCTGTATTTCCCCCCGAAAGGAACTGCTGGCTTTGCCAGGTTCTTGGTCAATATGCCCAGTCTGCTTCCCTGACCTCCTGCCAGTATCATGGCCACGCACTCTGTATTTTTCTTCTTCATCTTTTCAATCCCCCTATTTTTAGTCTAATATCTTCCGAGCCTTCAGGTAAACTGCTCCAAGCGGAGGTATCTTCAGCGCTATAGAGTACTTCTGCTGATTCCATACCTCTTCCTCGGCCAATATATTTGTCCCGTTTATAAACCCAGAGCCTCCGAAAGCTTCATCGTCGCTGTTCAGTATCTCCTCGTACTCTGCTTTAAGCGGTACACCTACTCTGTAGTCGCAGTAGACCTGCGGCGTGAAGTTACAGACTACTATCATAACTTCGCCTTCCTTTTTACCCCTTCTCACAAAGCTCACTATGCTCTGCTCGTTGTTGTTGGGCTCTATCCACTTGAACCCCGTTATGTCGTGGTCTAGCTCCCAGAGGGCTCTCTCTTCTCTGTATATATGATTTAAAGCCTTGGTGTACTTATGTAGCTTCTCGTGCATATCGTACCTTAGCAGAAACCACTCCAGACTCTCGTCGCATCTCCACTCTATAAACTGTCCAAACTCCCCTCCCATAAAGAGCAATTTCTTGCCCGGGTGAGTCATCTTGTAGCCGTAGAGAAGCCTTAAGTTCGCAAATTTCTGCCAGTAGTCTCCCGGCATCTTGTCTAAAAGCGATTTCTTTCCGTGCACAACTTCGTCATGCGAAAGCGGCAGTATGAAGTTCTCGGAGTAGGTGTACATAAAGGAAAAAGTTATGAGGTTGTGGTGGTGCTTTCTGTGAATCGGCTCTTTTTCCATATACTCGAGCATGTCGTTCATCCAGCCCATATTCCATTTATAGTTGTATCCAAGCCCTCCAAGGTAGGTCGGACTGCTCACAAGCGGCCAGGATGTAGACTCCTCTGCAATCATAAGGGCGCTTTTGTATTTGCTGAACACCTCTTCGTTCAGAATCCTCATAAAGTTTATGGCCTCTATATTCTCTCTGCCACCGTACTCATTAGGCCTCCACTCGTCTTTCCCGAAGTCCAGATAGAGCATGCTTGTGACTGCATCTACTCTAAGACCGTCTATATGGAAGACGTCTAAAAAGAATATCGCCGAGGATATGAGGTATTCCATGACTTCATACCTTCCAAGGTCGAAGTTGAGCGTTCCCCACTGGTAGTTTTCGGCTCTGAGCGGATCGCTGTACTCGTATAGACAGCTTCCGTCAAATTTGGCTAACCCATGTGCATCCTTGCAAAAGTGAGCCGGTATCCAGTCCAGTATGACCCCTATCCCATTCTGATGGCATCTGTCTACGAAGTACATGAAGTCTTTAGGCTCGCCATATCTGCTTGTCACAGAGAAGTATCCCACTCCTTGGTATCCCCAAGATGCATCCAAGGGATGTTCTATAAGCGGCATTATCTCCACATGTGTATACCCCATCTCCAGCACATACTCTATGAGATGGTCTGCCAGCTCTCTGTAGCTTAAAAAAGTTCCGTCCTCTTTCTGCTTCCAAGAGCCTAGGTGCACTTCATATATGTTCACCGGGCCGTTGTAGAGCTTGTGCTGCCTCTTGCCTCTTCTGTAGCCTAAGTCGTTCCATTCATATCCCGACAGCTCGTAAACTACAGAAGCAGTGTTCGGTCTGACTTCGTGGTAGAACCCATAAGGGTCGGACTTCAGTGCGACCTCTCCGTTAACTCCGACTATGCTGTACTTGTATAAGTCCCCCTCTTTCAAGTTCGGCACAAAGAGAGACCATACCCCAGTGTCGTAGTCTCTTTCCATAGCATGACCAACACCATCCCAGCTGTTGAAATCTCCCACAACTGAAACTGAACTTGCATTTGGAGCCCATACAGAAAAATTGACTCCTCTAGTCCCGTTCACTTCCTTTATATGCGCCCCCATGCTCCTGTATTTCTTGAAGTTCAGCTTTTTCCTTATATCTTCCAAGTCTATTTTGCTTTGCAATTTTCCCAATCCCCTTTTTATTCCTATATTATGTTCAGGTTCATCTTCTTTTCATCTGCCTTTAGAAGCTCTATAGTGTTTCGCTTGTAGTCTTCGACTCCAGGCTGGTCGAAAGGATTTACCCCAAGCATGTAACCGCTGATTGCGCAGGCTTTCTGGAAGAAATAGAGAAGCTTCCCAATGTAGTACTCGTTGAGCTCAGGTATTGTAATCATAAGGTTTGAAACTCCCCCGTCAACATGAGCTTTCATAGTCCCCTCCATGGCCTTCTTGTTTATAAAGTCAACTGTCTTTCCGCTCAAATAGTTGAGTCCATCTAAGTTCTCGTTGTCTGCAAACATGTAGAAGTCCTTCTTGGGCTTTTCCACATTTATCACTGTTTCAAACAAGTTCTTCTTCCCGTCCTGTATATACTGTCCCATAGAATGCAGATCTGTCGTAAAGCAGAGGGACATCGGGAGTATCCCCTTTCCGTCCTTGCCTTCGCTCTCTCCAAAGAGCTGCTTCCACCATTCAGCCAAGTACTGTAGTGATGGATCGTATATAGTGAGTATCTCCACGTCTTTTCCGCGTCTGTTGAGCGCATTTCTCTCTACAGCGTATCTATAGCATGGGTTTTTCTCGATGTCCGGCTCAGAGTATTCAATCTGGGCGTCGCTTGCCCCTCTCATTATCTCGTCCACATCAAAACCTGCCACAGCTACTGGAAGCATCCCAACCGAAGTGAATACAGAGTACCTTCCCCCTATATCTCCCGGTATGGTGAAAGTCTGGTAGCCTTCTAGCTTAGCCAAATCCCCTATGGCGCTGTTGTGCCTGTCTGTAGTTACGTATATCCTGTCTCTCGCTCTTTCCCCGTAGGTTTTTTCCATATACTCCCTGAGTATTCGGAAGGATATAGACGTCTCTATGGTCTTTCCCGACTTGGATATCACATTAAGGCTTATCTCTCTTCCCCTTATTACCTCTAGTAGCTCCATTATATAGTTGCTGCTCAAGTTGTTCCCCACATATAGAATGTGAGGGGAGTTTCTCTTTTCTCTAGGGAGCAGCTCCGAAAAAGAGTGCTTAAGCGACTCGATTACAGCTCTTGCTCCCAGGTATGAGCCTCCTATCCCAGCCACTACAAGTATCTCCGAGTCTTTTCTTATCTTTTTTGCGGCTGATTTAACTCTCTCAAACTCCTGTCTGTCAAAGCTAGAGGGATAGTCAAGCCAGCCAAGAAAATCGTTTCCCTTTCCTGTCTTGCTGTGAAGCTCGTTGTGCACAAGCTCCAGCTGACTCTTCATCCCCTCTATCTCATGGTCTCTCAGTAAACTGTTTTTATCGTTAAAGACTATGTTGTTCCCCAAGTCTAGCACCCCTTTTGTTTTTATTGACTTTCAAATCTTGATCTATATATACCCAAAGAGCGACTTTCTTCAACATCGCAATTTCCTTACTATGAGTTTTTTCTTCCAAGTGTCCCAGCTAGAGAAGCCATCCACCCCATGAAAAGCCCCTCAACCCCAGACTGTATAGAGTCTGAAATGTCTGAAGAACTCTCCATAAAAAAGCTCACTGTTATAAAAGCCACTATGCTTATGGCCTCGGACAGAAGTATCTTCTTGTTTTTATTGAAATACCTGCTTTTAGCTGTACTTCTGAAAACCGTGTTCTTGAATACAGTGAACGAAGTCAGCATCGAAATCGACATTATGAACTTCTCAACCAATCTAATCCCCTTCTTTATAATTTATGTATTTAGGTTATATATACCCAAAGAGTATCTATTATGTCATTCTTTTATTGAATAGATCTTTGATATGGGGTATAGTTTTGATATAGAGAAGCTTGATTTTAAAATTCATGAATGATTATGGGGGATATCAAAATGGATGCTATAACCGCTATTTCAGAGAGAAAAGGAATTAAGAAGTTTCATGACCAGTCGCTGCCTAAGGTCATAATAGAGAATATACTGGACTTGGCCACAAAGGCGCCTTCGTGCAAGAACAGGCAGCCTTGGAAGTTCGCAATAGTTCAAGGCGATATGATTTTAGAGCTTAAAGATCTTGTGGAGTCCAGTCCGAAAGATTTGGACATAGATTTAACCTGCGTTGAAAACGCTTCTGCCGTTATATTTGTGTTCAACAGACTGTCTAGGACAGAAGACGATTACAGCGAGAACAAGTTGATTATGGATTCGCTTTCCATAGGTTCGGCAATCCAGAACATACTGCTTGTATCCGAGACTTTCAAGCTTGGCTCACTGCTTGTATCTGACTTTATAGAGCTTGGAGATGAAGTAGCCGAGTGGCTAGGTGAGTCGGACCAGCTGGTGTCCGGGATATTAATAGGGTTTCCAGACGAAAACCCGAAAGGCAGACCTAAGGTTCACTACAGCGAAGTCAGCAAATGGTATGAATAGTAAAGCGAGCAGGGATATCCTGCTCGCTAAAATTGTCTTAAGGCCTCTAAGAACCTATCTATATCGCTCTCTGTATGGGCTGCAGAGAAAAACATGGCTTCAAACTGCGAAGGCGACATATACACTCCGCTTGCGGTCATATGCTTGAAGACTTTCGAGTAGAGCTCTGTGTCTGAAGCTTTTGCATCTTCGTAGCTCTCCACCTTTCCACCTTGGTTGTAGAATATAGTCATCATGGACTTGAAACGGTTTACGACTACAGGAAGTCCCTTTTCTTTTGCGATTTCCAGCACTCCGCTCTCCATCTTTTCCGCAAGACGCTCTATGTGATCGTATATATTGGGGTTTTCATGGAGCTTTTTAAGCGTGGCATATCCGGCCGCCATCACTATTGGATTTCCCGACATAGTTCCAGCCTGATAAACTCCTCCAAGCGGAGACAGCTTCTCCATTATATCTCTTCTGCCTCCGTAGGCTCCTGAAGGAAGTCCTCCTCCCATCACCTTTGCAAACGTGGTTATGTCTGGCGCTATCCCGTACAGACTCTGTGCACCTTTGTACGCAACCCTGAACCCTGTCATAACCTCGTCGAATATATGCAGCGCTCCGTGTCTCTTGCAGAGTTTGTCCAGCTCCTCTAGGAACTCCGGTTTAGCTGGGACCACTCCCATATTGCCTGCCACAGGCTCTATTATAACTCCCGCTATATCCTCTCCGTGCTTTTCAAACAGCGACTTTACGCTCTCTATGTCGTTGTAGTCGGCAAGCAGAGTGTTTCTTATTATCTCCTCTGGAACACCTTCCGATCCCGGTATGCCTTCGGTCATAACCCCAGAGCCTGCACTTATCAGAAATCCGTCAAAATGTCCGTGGTAGCACCCTCCGAACTTGACTATCTTGCTTCTTCCAGTATAACCTCTTGCAAGCCTTGAAGCGCTCATGGTGGCCTCTGTTCCCGAGTTGACCATTCTTATCATGTCTACGTTGTCCACTGTCTGGCATATATGCCTTGAAAGTCTGAGTTCAAGCTCTGTAGGGCTTCCGAAAGCTATGCCCTTTTTGGTGGTCTCTATCATGGCCTCGACTACATCTCTGTCTGCATGGCCAAGTATCATAGGGCCCCATGCTCCCACGTAGTCGGTGTAGACTTTTCCGTCTTCATCTGTGAGATATGCGCCTTCTCCTCTCGCTATGACAGGCGGATCTATGTCCAGTCCCTTGTACGCTCTTACAGGGCTGTTCACCCCTCCGGGCATGTATTTTTTTGACTCTTCGAATATATCTGCGTTTCTCAAATTATCCCCTCCTCTATCCATTTTGAAGCTTCAAGGGCAAAGTAAGTTATTATAAGGTCTGCCCCAGCTCTCTTTATAGAAGTCAGCACTTCCATCGCGAGCCGCTTCTCGTCTATCATGCCGCTTTTTCCGGCAGCCTTTATCATGGCGTATTCTCCACTTACGTTGTAGGCCACTATCGGAACGTCGAACCTATCCCTCGCCTTGCTTATTATATCCAGATATGAAAGCGCAGGCTTGACCATCACCATATCTGCACCCTGTGCCACATCCTCGGCTATTTCGTCCATGGCCTCCCTGACGCTCCCTATGTCCATCTGGTAAGTCTTTCTGTCCCCAAACTGGGGCTTAGAGCCTGCTGCCGACCTGAACGGGCCGTAGAAAGAAGATGCGTATTTCGCACTGTATGAGAGTATTCCCACTCCAGAGTACCCATATTTGTCAAGTGTCTCCCTTATAGCCAGCACTCTTCCGTCCATCATGTCGGAAGGCGCAACCATGTCTGCGCCGGCCTTAGCGTGGGAAAGAGCTATTCTGGAGAGATACTCCACAGTCTTGTCGTTGTCCACCACATCCCCATCCAGTATACCGCAGTGTCCGTGGTCTGTGTACTGGCACATGCACACATCTGTTATGACGTAGAGCTCCGGATCTAGCTCCTTTAGCTTGGAGACAGCCCTTTGGACCACTCCGCTGCCCTCCCATGCGCTCTTCCCAGTCTCGTCCTTTGTTTCAGGTATGCCGAACACCAGCACGCCCTTTATGCCCGCAAAGTGGACACTGTCCACAAACTCATTTAGTCTGTCCACAGAGTAGTGGTAGTTGCCTTCAAGCCCATCTATCTCAGACTTTATCCCTTCTCCTTCCACCACGAATACAGGGTATATAAAGTCCTCTCTTGAAATCCTGGTCTCCCTGACCATATCCCTTATGGCTCCGTTCGCCCTAAGCCTTCTGTGTCTTTTGTACATATATTTCGCTCCCTTCTAAAAAAAGCTCTCCGCATACTTTATCCAGTAGTAGACTACATATATCCATCCCAGTAGCCCGTGTATTATAGCCCAGCCTATAGAGCCGTTGGCCGTGTATGACACGACTATGGCCAGAGCACTTCCAAAACCTATCCCCGACTTGACCGCCTCTTCTGGATATATAAGCCCTTTTTTTCCGCATCCGTCTCCGCAGCTCATCTCAACCACTCCCTAGATTTTCTCTAAAATTTTCACCATGCTCTCCATCGTGTGTGTTTCGCTGACTTCGCATTCAAGCCCCTGCGACTTTATCTCCTGCTCCGTGATGGGACCTATGGCCACCAGCTTCTTCTCTCTCAAGCTTTCAGCGCCAAATAGCTCCACCATCTTCTTGACTGTAGATGGAGAGGTGAAGAGCACTATGTCCACATCCTCAAGGGATTCATAGCCCCTAGTCTGCCCTGTCTTCACCCTGTAAAGCACAACTTCATCTATCGAGACGTCTTGAGCTAAAAGACATTTTTTCAGTACATCCCTTGAAAGTTCAGACTTGGGATGCAGCACTCTCTCACCCCTAGCTATCCTCTCTTTGAGACCTTCCGCCAAGCTCTCCATCACAAAGTGGTCTGCCGTGAATTCCGGCACTATCCCCCTGGCTTTTAAAGCTTCCGCAGTCTTTGGCCCTATGGCCGGAAACTTGGCCTTGAGCTTTCTGATATCATATTCCATTTCCACCAGGCTGTCAAAAAAATAGTTGACGGCATTTACAGAGCTAAGCACTATATAGTCATATTCCGAGAGCTTCTCGCTGTGTGAATTCAAGGCATCTGGAATCACTTCTGTCTCTATGGAGTTTATCTCCGTGACCTCAGCCCCGAGGTCTAGCAGCATCTCTCTCATCTCTCTGGCCTGCTCTTTGGAGCGTGTAATACATATGTTTTTTCCGAAGAGAGGCTTTTGGGAATACCAGTCCAGCTTTTCGCTTAAAGACACTACCTGTCCAACTGCTATTATGCAAGGCGACTCGAGTCCGGCCTGCTCCACTTTCTCCGCTATATCACAGAGAGTTCCGACTACAGATACCTGCTTGGAAGTCGTTCCCTTCATTACAACCGCCGCAGGCGTCTGAGCGTCTAGTCCGTTTGAGATCAGCCCTTCTCTTATTGTGTCCAGATTCCCAAGCCCCATCATAAATATAAGCGTTCCCTTCAGCTTTGACACTGTCTTCCAGTCTATG
The DNA here is from genome assembly GCF_001855385.1 of Andreesenia angusta. Taxonomy (NCBI): domain Bacteria; kingdom Bacillati; phylum Bacillota; class Tissierellia; order Tissierellales; family Gottschalkiaceae; genus Andreesenia; species Andreesenia angusta. Next base: position 324,700 of record NZ_MKIE01000001.1, read on the forward strand.
TCTAAATGCTTGGCTGTCTTTCCCGTGAACACGTGGAAGCTCTGGGCCATGCCCCTTTGAGTCATAGGTATTCCCGCGTACTCCAGCACAGCTATAGATGAGGTTATACCCGGCACCACCTCGAACTCTATGCCTTCCTCAAGCAACCTGAGCGCTTCTTCTCCACCTCTTCCAAACACATAGGGGTCTCCGCCCTTGACCCTTCCTACCGTATGGCCTTGCTTTGCATAGCTGACGAGCATCTCGTTTATCTCGTCCTGCGTCTTGTAGTGGCTTCCAGGCTTCTTGCCGCAGTAGTACACCTTACAGCCTGGCTTTGCATACTTGAGTATGCTGTCGCTTGAAAGCCTGTCGTATAGGATTACGTCACATTTCGACATAACTCTAGTTGCCTTCAAAGTCACCAGTTCTTCGTCCCCCGGCCCTGCACCTATCAAATAGACTTTTCCGACACTCATATTCTCCCTCCTATCCTCTCTTTACAAGCTCTGCCAGTTTCCTGCCCAGTGCAATATAGTCCTCTGCATGTCCGTAGACATCTTTCTTTACAAGCACACCTTCCAGCTCGAATATACCGACCATGTACAGCTTGTCTCTTTCAAGCTTGGAGTATGCCCCTATTGGGGTATGGCAGTCTCCGTTCATCTCTCTCATAAAGCTCCTCTCGGCCTCTATCCTGACTCTCTCTTCGTATATATCCAGCTGCCTAAAGATGCTGTCTGATTCGGAATCTCTAAGAGTCTCAACACCTATGGCTCCCTGCCCCACAGCAGGCACAAACTCGGTAGGGTCGAAGTAGTCTGTTACGAGATGCTCAAGCTCCATTCTCTTGAGTCCAGCAGCTGCAAGCATTATCCCGTCCAGATTTTCGCCCTCTATCTTGGAGATTCTAGTCTGTATATTCCCCCTGACAGGCACGACCTCTATATCAGGCCTTATGGCTTTTATCTGGGCCTTCCTCCTCAGGCTGGAAGTCCCTATTTTCGCACCATGTTTCAAGTCTGCAAAAGGCGCTCGCCCTATAAACGCATCTCGCTCGTCCTCTCTCTCTGGGATAGCGGATATGGTGAAGAGGTCCATCATCTCGTATGGAACGTCTTTCATGCTATGTACCGCCCCGTGGGCTCTGCCGTCCACAAGAGCATCTTCCACGTCTTTTACAAAGACACCTTTGCCGCCTATCTTGTCTATAGTGACGTCCAGCCTCTTGTCGCCAAGCGTCTCTATCAGCAATTTCTCGCTCTTTAAGCCCAGCTTTTCCTGCACCAAATCTCCTACCCTGTCGGCCTGAGCTTGGGCCAAAAGTGACCTTCTAGTCGCAAGTACTATTGTCAATTAAATCACCTCCGTATAAAGTCTGAATCGTACTGTCGCCCTTGCCCGCTCTGTAGAGCTCGTAGAATTCCTCTGTGTTCACAAACGCCATGACTTCTCTCTTGCGCTCTGAGTCTTTTATTCTGCTTCTCAGTGAGCCGACGTACTCCACAAAGTCGTCGTACTCCTCTATGAGAGACTTCAGCTTCTGCCCCAGAAAAACAGATGTCTTGGGGCTTCCATATCTCGTTCCGATGGCTACCTTTATATTCTCTGTCTCAAATTCCGCCATCACAGATGCCCTTCCCTCTCTGTAGTCTGGAAGGTATATGTAGAGCTTGCCCAAAGACCTGCATTCCTCAGCTATTCTGCTGTTCAGTCTCTGGTCGGACGTTCCTACTATTACCAGCTCGTAATCCTGCAGCATATCTCTGCTGTAGATGGAGCTAAGCAGCCTGACTTTGGGGTTCTCAAGGGATATGCTCCTTATGCCCTCTGCAAACTCCTCTGACAGCACGTCTACACTGAAGCCTCTAGATGCAAACGAAGCGAGCTTTATATATCCTGCTCTTCCGCCCCCCACTATAAGCACTCTGGAGCTCGAAAGCAAGTCTATTGCCTTTGAGTTCAACAAAATATCTTCTCTATTATCTTCAAACACTCTTCTCCTCTTCCCTTCAGCGTCTCGGATTTCATAACCTCTATGGCCCTGTTTAGGTATGCGCTTGAAGCGCTCTCTATCATCTGCCTTGCCAGCTCATCCACATCTCTACTCTCTCTCTTGTTACGGAAAGTCCTGTGCCTAGACTCCACTATCTCCGAGGACTTTCTCTGCATCTCCGCTATTGTTTCAGCAAGCTCCGAAGTGGCTTTCCAATGGTAGAACTCCTCTATATAGCTCTCTATTATCCCCCGCTTACTCTCCATAAGTGCAGCCCTCTTTTTCTGGTTTTCATCGTCTATCCTTCTGAGCATGTCTATATTGTAGACCTCTATCTCTGGGTCTGAGTAGACCGACTCCGATACGTCCCTTGGGACCGCCAGGTCGAAGATAAGCTTTCCCTTGAGCGCATCTTCATGCTCAACCACCACGTGGGGTGCTGAAGTGGAGGAAATTATACAGTCCACTTCGCCGTAGTAGCGGCTTCTCTCGGAATACTCTATCACTTCCACGCGCGAGTCCATGACTTGGACACCGTTGCTGTCCCGAACCACCAGATACACTTTTTCGGCCTGCGAAGACAGCAGATATTTAAGCGTCAGCTTCCCGACATCTCCATACCCTATTATCATGTAGTGACTGGCATACCTTCTTCTTGATTCGCTTACAGCTATAGAGGACGAGGAGACTGGAATTTCGTGCAGCTTAGACTCAGCCCTAAAGGTCTTCCCGCATCTTATGGACTTCCGAAAAAGCGATGAAAACTCCTTGCCCACGCTCTTCTCCTCTAGTGCATCCCCATAGGCCGACTTTATCTGGGACAGTATTTGTTCTTCCCCTAGCACCACAGAGAGAAATCCGGACGAAAGGTGCATCAGATGTTCCACAGCCTCTCGTCCTTCAAGGCTGTACACATACTTTGAAAGCCTCTCGTCCCAGCCCATTACTCTGAAAAGCTCCTCTGTAACGCTCTTCTTCTGGATCTTGGGCTTAAAGTAGACTTCTGTCCTGTTGCATGTGCTGAGTATCACTGCTTCCTCGAATATCTCCTTGAGCTCGTTAAGCTTGCGTCTTGTCTTTTTCTTTGAAACCGAAAACTTCTCCCTTATGACCACTGGAACGCTGTGGTCCACTCCAACTACTCCTATCAATCTATCATCTCCAAAATCTCGCCTATATCTGATATCCCGACTTCCTGATCTCTCCTTGAAAGTATAAGGGCCTCTATACCAAGTCGCCTGCAGGCCTCTATCTTCTCGGATGTACCTCCTCTGCTTCCGCTGTCTTTCATGACTACAAAATCAGCTCCGTAGTTTCGAAACATTGCCATGTTGAACTCCACCGTATACGGTCCCATGGCGGCGACTATGTCCTCTATCTTCACTCCGCTCGATACGCATTTCTCCAAGCTAAATACAGTCGGAAGCACTCTGTATATAAACCGATTGTATCTCTTCACGCTTTCAAACTCCTCTATGGTGTTTATACCCGTGGTGAAGAATACATTCCCGCTCACTGTCGAGATATAGCGCTTGAGCTCCTCTAGCGAACTGAACTGCTTTCCGAACTGCTCTTTAGAGGACTCCCTTACATACCTTATATGCTTCACGCCTGACCTTCGGCTGGCCTCCGTGGAGTTCTCTGTAGCCTCATAGGCAAAGGGATGACTCATGTCCACCACTGTCTCCACCGAGTTCTCCTCTATGAATACTACCATCTCCTCTAGCCCCATCTTGGAGACTATGCCGTTGCACCCTTTCAGCTGCTCAAGCCCTGCATACGTCGTAACAGTGACCACATAGTCGTCTCGCTTTATGGCCCTTGCAAGCTCCACCGCCTCAGAGGTGCCGCCCAATATCCATATCAAATGCTGTACCCCCTAGGCGTGACTATATTGCCATCCTTGAAGTAGGTCTCCTTGTTTCCGACTATCACAACTGTCATCATGTCTATATCTTCAAAGTCCGTATCTCCCAGTGTAGAGGTCGACACGGCTTTCCCGAACCTTCCCGAGTTTTTCACTATACCCACAGGCGTTGAATCAGCCTTGTGCTCTCTTATTATTTCAAAGGCGCGCTCTATCTGCGTTGTCCTTGTCTTGCTCTTGGGGTTGTAGAGCGCTATTACAAAGTCGGCCTTTGAAGCCATCTCAAGCCTAGACTCTATCGTTTCCCAAGGAGTCAGAAGGTCGGACAAACTTATTGTACAGAAGTCATGCATTATAGGGGCCCCTAGCTCTGCGGCCGCCGAAAAAGCCGAGCTTATCCCCGGAACGACTTCTATCTCGACTCCCTCCGCCATCTCGTGTATCGGCCCGGCCATTCCGTAAAGCCCTGAATCGCCTGTACTGACGATCGCAGTGGTCTTTCCAGCTCTGGCTGACTCTATTGCGGCCTTGCACCTCTCTAGCTCTCCGCGCATGCCTGTCTTTATCACCTCTTTCGCTTTCACCAGATCCCCTAAAAGCTCTATGTAAAAGCTGTAGCCCACTAGCACTTCTGACTCCTCTATGGCCTTTAGAGCTTTCAGCGTCATATTCTCTCTTCCTCCTGGCCCTATTCCCACTACGTAAAGCTTAGCCATTTTCAATCCTCCTCGAAATAGCAAGAGTCATCCCGTCTCTCGCCTTCTTTTTCATGATAATCTCATCTCCCATAATCGCTGCACTGGCTTCGGCTACCGAGTTGGCGCCTACTTTGGACATCACAAACTCATTTTGCTCTGTCTCTACAGAGTTGAGCTCCGCTTTTGAAAAAAGCCTGAATTCGCATTCAAGCGATTCTGCAAGCTTCAAAAGGCCCTCTTCGTCGCACTTTATATCTATGCTTCCTATAGCCGCAACTGAGTGCATCGATATGTGTTGCTCACTGAGCGTGTCATCTATGTAGCGCTGAAGCTCCTCAAAGCTCTTGCCCCTCCTGCATCCTATACCTAAGTATATCACTTTAGGCCTTAATATACAGTGAGGCAAGTCAAATTCTGTATCAGTCTTGTAGTCTACGCATATCACGCCTTCATGGTCTTTCTCGGATATATTGCCGTACTTGAGCTTGTACAGGCTTGAAGCCCGAAGCGATATAGGTCTGTTTTCGACCATAAGAGCCGTTAAAGTCTTAGCATCCTCCATGGACTCTATGTGCAGATCGTACCTCTTTGCAAATTCGTCTATCGAGTCGATTCCACGTCCGTCTGAGGCCGTAGTGACTACAACCTCGGCCCCTATACTCTCGCCTACTTCTCCTGCCAGGTCATTTCCGCCCCCGATATGCCCCGAGAGAAGCGATATTGAATACCTGCCCAAGTCGTCTAAGACCACTACAGCTGGGTCTTCTGTCTTGTCTTTCACATGGGGAGCTATGTATCTCACGGCTATCCCGACAGCCGATACAAATACGATTCCGTCGTAGTCCACGAAGAGCTTGGACATGTTCAACCTCAGTTCTCCGCCGAAAGAGCTTTTGTCGTACAGCTCCACCTCATGGCTGAGCTGTGACTCCAGCTTCTCTGCCAATGCTCTTCCGCTGCCTGTAAATGAGATTACCGCGAGTTTCATTCTGTCCCCTGCCTGTACCCGTGGGTGAACTCCGGATGATAGAGAAGACTTCTGCCGTATTCTCCCTCTATGAAATACCCCACTAGTATCTGGGCGAACCTGTCTATCTTTGCGTCTCTCACCTTTTGGGCTATATCCTCTAGCGTCCCTGAGATTATCTTCTGCTCTGACCAAGTGGCCTTGTATACGACTGCCACCGGCACATCTCTGCTTCCGTATCCCTCTGCGAGCTTCTCTACAACTCTCTCTATATCGCCTACAGACAGGAATATAGCCATAGATGCCCTGTGCGAAGCCAGCTTTTCTAAGCTCTCAAGCTCTGGAACAGGTGTCCTACCTTCAAGCCTCGTTATTATCACTGTCTGGCTTACATCTGGAACTGTGAACTCTCTCTTTATAGCTGCGCAACTTGCAGTAAAAGAACTGACGCCCGGAACTACCGTGTACTCTACTCTGTTTTGCTTTAGAAAGTCCATCTGCTCTCTTATCGCCCCGTATATGGTTGGGTCCCCAGTGTGAAGCCTGACCACGGACTTCCCTTCCCGATCTCCTCTTATGGCCACCTCCATAACTTCCTCTAGCGTCATGCCGGCGCTGTCGTATCTCTCACAGGACTGCTTGCAGTAGTCCAGGTGCGCCTTAGACACAAGCGACCCTGCGTATATCACGATGTCCGCCTGCTCTAGAAGCGACCTGCCTTTCAGCGTTATAAGCTCCGGGTCGCCTGGCCCGGCCCCTACAAAGTGTATCATCGTCTTTGCCTCCTTCCAATCAAGAGTGACATGTAGTCGTCTTGACGCATTATTTCCTCTCTGTCTTCAAGTATCTGCTCTTCAGCCTGACCTATCCGCCTTACATAGCTGAAAGAAAATCCTTCAGACTCAAGAGCGTCCAGTATCTCCTGTTTTCTCTTGTTCACCTTGAGCACGCATACTGTATCTACTTTTCCTAGCACTTTTCTGTCTATCTCTCCGTCCACCACATATATGGACTCCCCCTTTTTAGCAAGAGGCATGTTCAGCCTGCTGGCCGCAGTCACAAAAGAGCTTATCCCCGGAACCGTCTCCACCTCGAGCTTGTAGTCCCCAAGCGATTCTAGCAGGTATATATAAGTGCTGTAGGTCATAGGGTCCCCTATGGTCAGAAAAACCCCTGTTTCACCCTCTGAAAGCGAGCTGTCCACCACAGCTGCGCTCTTTCTGTACCTCTCGCTGTTGTCCTCTCCCATCGGGAAGTCCAGCTCCACAACTCTCGAACCTGCTATATAGTCAGAAGCTATCTCTTTTGAAATATTCCTGCCCTTGCTCTTTGGAATGAATATGCAGTCGGCTTCTCTTATAAGCCTGGCTCCCTTCACCGTCACAAGCTCCGGGTCGCCTGGCCCCACTCCTATTCCGTAAAATTTCCTCATCTCTTTACACCCCTCACTATGAAAATAGGGTTCTGGGCCTTTAGAAGCTCTGCCCTGCCCTCTACCCTGGAAGCTGAAATCAGCCTCGTATCTACATCTGAAAATCCGGCCCTCTTGAGTGCTCTCTGAAAGTCCACCAAGTTGTGCAGCGTCACAAAGGAGCCCGCTATTATGCCGTCATCTTTCATATGCTCAAAGCTCCAGTCCACTATCTCCTCAAGCGACTTCCCGGTGCCTCCTACAAAGACTTTGTCAAACTCTAAAGTCTCGTCTATGTCCTCCGGTGCGTTCCCGTGCAGTACTTCCACTTCCACGCCGAACTTCTCTGCATTTTGGGATATGAGGCTTACGCCTTCTGCACGCCTTTCAACTGCATAGACTTTGGCGCCTTGGGCCGCCGCCTCTACAGATACAGACCCTGTTCCCGCCCCTATGTCAAGGCAGATGTCATTCTGCTCTATTTCAAGCAGCGCCATTATCATGATCCTGATTTCGTACTTGGTCATAGGGATCTCACCCCGTATAAATTCCTCGTCTTTAATCCATTTCAAGCTCTATCACCACCACAGACAGCCCGTACTCACCAAAGCTGTCCCCTATTTTTCTGCTCTCCAATCTCTCGTCTTCGTACGAAAGGTTTTCTCCAAGCACTATCCTGCCCCTGCGCCCACATCTGAAAAGCTCTTTCGATATGGCGTCTGGGCTGTTCTTGCTGTCTGTAAGCGCAAAGTACGTCTTTCCGCCTTCAAACATTGAAACGTCCATCGACTTGCCGTGAAAGCTGACAGTCTCCACGTCTTGATAGCTCCTCTTCAGCTTGGCCATCATGTACTGGAGCGAAGAGATGCCGGGTATGACCTCATCTATCTTCACTCCGTTTCTCTCCAGATAGCAGGTGATTCCGTAGAATCCAGGGTCTCCGGATGCCACCACCACCGTGTCTTTTGAAACCACGTCCAGAAGCTCCGACACAGTCCCCACTGTTCTCGCCTCAGGGTTTATCTGCTTTACAAGCTCTCCTATCCTTCCGAAAGAGACTACGTCTCTTTCATCCCTTATCCTTTCAAGGGCCTCCGCCGTCAAGCACCTCATGCTTCCAGGCCCTGCCCCTACAACTGTTGCCATTACAACACCCCATATTCCATTGAATATATTTTGACTTCCAAGTCTATGTCGCTGTCTTTTAAATAGCGCTTCACCCGCTCTATGCAGCCCTGCTCCATATCCCTAAACAGCTCCGGGCAACTTCCCACAAGCTCAGCAACTGCCTGCTCAGTGGCTATAAAGCTACTTATTCTCTCTATTGTCTCAAGCTCCCCTCTCAGCGCAAGGTAGTATGCAAAGGACTCTATCCTCATGTCGCAGACTTTGCTATGCGTGTTGAAGGCCCCCAGCGCTAGCTTGGAAAACTTGCCTATATGCCCCACCAGGCGAAACGCCCTAAAGCCCAGGCTGTAGGCGTAGAGCAGAGAATCCCCTATGTAGTTTGAAATCTTGACTCCCGGCGTGTCCGGGTACAGCTTTCGGGCTATGCGCTCTCCGTAGTTTCCCGGGTAGAGTGCAACTGCGTCTCCGCCTCTTGACCTAATCGACTCCAGCTCCAGGTATATGCTCTTTTTCAGCGCATCTTCGCTCATAGGCTCCACTATGCCGCTTGTGCCTATTATTGAGATTCCGCCTTCTATCCCTATATTCCTGTTGTATGTCTTGGCGGCCATCTCCACGCCTTCCGGGGCGTATATCTCTATGTCAAGCCCCCTGTCTGTCAGCTTCCTGATTTCTCGCTCTATCATATTTCTCGGAGTCTGGTTTATGGCCCAGCTTCCGGCCTTTCCCCAGAAGCCGTCTACAGTTATCCTTCCGATTCCGACCCCTCCGTATATATTCAGCTCTACGTCTTCCCTTAAGCTGACTTTGGAGTATATCTCTATGCCATTTGTAACGTCAGGGTCGTCCCCTGAGTCCTTTTTCACAGAGCATATGGCCGCTCCGCCTTCTAGCCTCAAGCTCTCCAGCTCTATCTCCAGCTTTATGCCTTTCGGCGTATCTATCTCCACCGTGTCTTCGCATTCCATGCCTAGCAAAGCCCTCGTAGCTCCAGCTGTGGCAGCTGTGGCGCAGCTGCCCGTAGTGTAGCCGCACCTCAGTTGCTTTCCGTCTTTTATGACATACTCCTCAAGCTTTTTCACGCCCTGTACACCATATACATAAGGGCGTTCAGAATGGCTGCGGCCACATTGCTCCCGCCCTTGTTGCCCTCTGTTGTTATGGTCGGAGTCTCAAACTGCCTTATATACTCCTTTGACTCCGCCGCTCCCACAAACCCCACAGGAACTCCAATTACAAGACCCGGCGATGTTCGACCACTCTCTATATGCTCGCCTATCCTGTAGAGCGCAGTAGGGGCGTTTCCTATGACGAATATGTCCACCCCGTCCTCTATTGCCATGTCCATGGCTGCCATAGACCTGGTCGTGTTCTGAAGAGATGCCTTTTCATAGACTTCGGGCCTGTCTATAAAGTTTTCCACTCTGCAGCCAAGGTGTTCAAGCGTCCTCTTGTTTATGCCCGAGAGAGCCATCTTGGTGTCTGTCACAATTCTGCATCCGCTCTCTATAAGCCTTTTGGCCACTTCTATGGCTCCGTTTTGAATTCTGACTATATTTTCATAGTCATAGTCTCCAGTGGTGTGTATAGTCCTCATCACAACGCTCAGCTCGTCTTCAGTGAAGCTTTCAGGAGATTTCATATTTCCCTTTATTATCTCAAAGCTCTTCTTCTCTATCTCTTCCGGGTTTTTTATATACACTCTGTCTCACCTTCCGCCCTCTCTTTTAATATGTCTATCAACTTACTATGATATCCTATAGGCTTGGCCATTTCAATCTTAAGTCCGCTGTGTGAATCTGCGCACTCTCTCAGTATCTCCGGTATGTCGCTCAGTATATGGACTCCTGGAAACAGAAAATACGGCAAAACTACAAGCTCTCTCACGCCTCTGCTGTAGAGCAGCTCCACTGTCTCCGGGATCTGCGGATTCGAAATCTCCATAAAGCAGCCTTCCACAGCTCTGTCTCCGAATCTATCTCCTAGCCCTGAAACCACCTCTTCAAACACTTCCTTGGCTCCAGCCGCCCTGCTTCCGTGTCCTATTACAAGCAATCCTTTCATATTAAACACTCCTTAAGTTTTATTTGCAATAAATGCTATAGCCAAATTGTACAGTGTTCCAAAGATCAGAAAAGCCTTTGGCCTTATGTACTCTCTGTCTTTAAATGATATTCTGCCCCTGTAGCCTCTGCTTTTCAAGCTATGCTCCATCTCTCTCCAGTTTCTCAGCGCTCCCCTCAGGACGGCCCCTGTAAGCTTTCCTGTGTTCAAGACTCTGCCTCTTAATGTGGTAAAGCCGCATCTAGACTCCAGCGCCAGCTTTGTCTGTTTAAACTCATCTTCAAACATAAATGAAAGCCTGAGCATGCTGCTTCCTACCTCCGCTATCTCGCGGACGCTCTGTTTCTTGGACAGCTCCCAGAACAAGTCATCTATAGGCGTAGTCGCCGAAAAAAGGTATATAGAAGCGCCTGAGGATATGCCTCTTGCCACAAGCACAAGCCCTGGGTAAATGCCCGATTCCAAGCTCACAGACACCGAGCCCAGAATCAGAAAGAGCAAAAGCCCCTTTGTAAACCTGATATAGCTCTCTAAAGGGACTTTCAAGCTCCTCATAGTCAAAATTACAACTCCAAAATTCACAAGTGACGATGCCAGTCCATCTCTGTCAAATGACAGTATTACGGGGGTGGTCAAGAAGACGGCCAGCTTGTATACTGCGCTCCAGCCTGATATCCTACTGTTTTTCGACAGTAGCGCTATTTCTCTTAGCAATCTTCTTTGAACCTATAAAGTAACCTATAAACATCCCCCCGGCTGCTGCTTGCATAGCAAAGATTGCACTCTCTATCTCTCCTGAAGGAGGCTCCCATATGCTCTCAGCCCAGGGCTCGTAATTCGGACTTACCTCCATTATAACCTCTTCAGCTATGGCGTCAGCCCCTTCTAGCTCTCCAACTCTGCTTCCCATGTAGAGCGACAGCGCTACAGTGATGAAGAGCAAAACTGCCAGCCACCTATTCTTAGCTTTCATAAGACTCCACCTCCATAAAACTGTGCAATTCCTCTGATGAGTGCTTTTCAACTACGTTGAACATTATCACGGTCATTATGCCCTCTGCCAAGGCAAGCGGTATCTGGGTCAATGCGAATACAGTCCCGAATTTAGCGACCGACTCCAGGACACCTCCACTGGCAGACGGGAACGCCACTCCAAGCTGGATCGACGTCACCACATAGGTGGAGAGATTCCCCAATGCCGCAGCTCCAAATATAGCCCACTTTCTATTGAATTTTGAAAGAGCTCTATATACACCATAAGCTACAAATGGCCCCACAATTCCCATCGAGAAAGTGTTGGCTCCAAGCGTGGTGAACCCTCCGTGAGCCAAGAAAAGGGCCTGAAATACAAGCACCAGCAGCCCTATCACACTCATTGCAAAAGGCCCAAGCAGTATGGCTCCAAATCCGACTCCTGTAGGATGTGAGCTGCTCCCTGTTACAGATGGAAGCTTTAGCGCCGAAAGCATAAAGCAGTATGCTCCGGCAAGTGCTATAAACATTTTTATATTCGGGATTTTCTCTGACTTTTCTCTTATAACCTTCACTCCGTAGAGCACAAAAGGTATAGATATCAGTCCGTAAATCCCAGCATATAGAGGGGGCAAGAATCCCTCGGCTATATGCATGGCAAACCCATTTGACTGCATTATTGAAACAAATATAATTGCAGCCATCAGTTTCGAATATCTCTTTTTCAATTTCACACCTCCAAAAACAAACACAAAAAAGCCCTTACGTAGAGTAAGGGCTTGAAAGCATAGTCATACCTGAGTTTCAACCTTGCCACTACCTCCCTCCGAAGTCTAGCATCTGATTTAAGGCAGGTCTCCTGGCTTGCGCTTCACTCTCCTCTCTCCTTCCCAGCTTTCGCCAGTGGACTTTTGAGATTCGTATTCGCTTACAGTAGCGGGGGCTGCAGCGGATTTTCACCGCTTTCCCTTTTAAACCCAGATTGTCTTTGTAATCCGAGTACCTGAAATCACATTTTGTTCACTTGTGATCTAATTATAACATCTATCTCTTTTAAAAAACAGTCTTAATACTGGACTATGGACTCGACGCTGTATCCTGACAGCTTTTCTCTGCCTTTCAGCTCGTCTAGCTCTATAAAGAAAAGCGCCCCGACTATGTCTCCACCCAGCTCTTCTATCATCTTGGCAGTGGCCACAGCTGTTCCTCCTGTAGCCAGCAAGTCGTCAACTATAAGCACTCTCTGGCCTTTGAATATGGCGTCTCTGTGCATCTCGAGCTTGTCTGTGCCGTACTCTAGCTCGTATTCGTAGCTTATAGTCTCTGCTGGAAGCTTTCCTGGCTTTCTGACAGGCACAAAGCCCGCTCCGATTTCATACGCCAGCGGAGTCCCAAGCAGAAAACCTCTTGCCTCCATTCCAACTACCAAATCCACTTCTCTGTTCGATACTTTCTCTGCCATCTGCTTTATAGTCTCTCTAAGCGCTTCCTTGTCTTTCAGTACAGTTGTTATATCTTTGAAGTCTATTCCCTCTATAGGAAAATCCAGTACACTTCTTATCTTGCTCTTTAAATTCATCTTTTTCTCTCCTCGTAAATAGTGTCTATAGAAATTATCTTTTACTAGGAGAGTTTCGTCAACAGTTTTTTAATGCCCTTCTATCTTCAGTCTTGCTTTCAGATTTTTCAAATATCTCTTTCTGAATTTTTCAGCCGCCCTTGCTCTTTCCTTCTCTATCCCTCTCAAGGCTTTCTCTTTAACTCGACCTCTACGCCTTATGTCCTCGAGCAGCACCGTTAAATCCTGAATATGGCCTAATTCGTCCTGATATCTTTTAAGTACCTCGTCTAATCCGTCTGATCCAGCCATCTCCATATGGTATCTGTATTTTTTTAGAGCCAGCCTCAGCTTGTGGTACGAACTATAGTCCTCGTTCAACTCTTTTATACGCTTTAAAAACTTCTTTCTCAGCACTTTGGCTCGTCTCATATAGTGCCTTACTAGTTCTGGGCTGTCCATGCCTTCAAAAGTAGATTTCAGCGCAGATTCCAGGCTGGAGCGAACTTCCTCGACACTCCATAGCTCTATCTTCTGTCCGATGGAGTCTTTAAGCTTTTCTTCTTCTAGCTTGAGCTCCTCTGCATATCCTTCTAAACCTTTGTATGCAGAAACACTTATAATCTGAACTTGAATATCTCTTAAGTCACTGAAGTCTTTGAAATAGCTTTTTAGCCTTGAATAGTTTTCTCGTAGCCTGATTTCTCCGCGACTCTCTTCTTCAATATCCATAGCCAGCTCTATTATAGGCATGACCTTTCTTATGGCGACCCTGAAGTCATGTATCTCTGCTTCCTCGAGCTCTGACAGAAGACACCTATAATGGCTTTCTACTCTTGCGAAGCTTTCATCGATAAGTTCCAGCAAATAGGCTGCTTCCATAAAATCACTCCTCAGTTTAAAAGCACATTCAAAATCCTCTGACTATAGTAGCTCCTCTATACGGTAGCTCTCCTCTTTCGAAGTATCCACCAGCTTGCCGTCTATCTTCACTATTGGCCTGTCTATCTTATGAGGGTATATAAAGGCAACCTCTCCTATCTCCCCTGTATTCAGCTTCACTTTTGTGCCTAGATAGAAAGACGCTATATTGTTTAAAAACACGTCTGAAATTTTTATATCCAGCTTCCCATACGCTATCTCCTTTATCTCTAGAAAAGTCTCGAAAGGAGTCTGTTTCTTCTTGTATACTCTCTCGGAGGTTATGGCGTCGTATATGTCGGCTATACTGACTATCTTGGCATACGTCCCTATCTCTACATCTTTTAGCCCTGTAGGATAGCCGCTTCCGTCTATTTTTTCATGGTGGTAGAGCACAGCCTCCTTTATCTCATCCTTTATTCCGGGCATATTCTTGCATATTTCATACCCAAGTGAAGGGTGCTGCTTCATAACCTCGAATTCGTAATTGTCCAGAGGACCTCTCTTGTTGAGTATGCTGTTTGGGACTCTTGACTTCCCTATGTCATGCAAAAGCCCAGCCTTTATTATGTCGTTTATCTCGTCTTCCTCCATCCCCATCCACTTGGCTATGAGCATAGAGTAAAGCGCCACGTTCACGGAGTGGGTGTAGGTGTATTCGTCTATGCCCCTTACGCTGTTTATGGAGTCTACAACTCTGAAAATATCCTCTGAGTTTGCCAGCAGCTCTTTTGACATCTCAGATATAGCTTCTAGATTCGGCTTCTTCCCAGAGGCTATATCTTGGAATATGGACTTTATTTCAGACACATCTTTAGAGTACTGCTTTACAAATTTCTCAGTTTTAGACTTAGGTTCAAAGGAACCTTTTAACCCATAGCCTTCAGCTGAAGAGTCCACTAGAATCTTAAACACCTTGTTGTCTATCAGCTTCTCTATGAGCTTTCTGTCGACTTCGTTTCCTCTAACTGCAAGTGGTATATTTCTGCCGCTTATGTATATGTCTTCAGCTAAGACATCTCCTGCCACGCAATCCTTTAAATGTTTTCTTGTATTCATATGCTCCACCTCTCTTGATTATGTGGTGAATTTATACCCTTTAATTTCATTTGTAACAAAATAAAAGAGCCTATTTTACTAAATCAGCTCTTTTATTTCGTAGCTCTCTGTTTTCGATATATCTACAAGTCCATTTTCCAGCTTGACTATCGGCTTGTCGAGCTTGTGCGGATATACAAATGCAACTTCTCCAACTTCACCTGTGTTCAACTTCACCTTCGCTCCCACATAGAAGAAGGCTATATTTTGCAAAAATACATTCTTGACCTCTATGTCCAGCTTTCCATACTCGCTTTCCTTTAGCTCTTTAAACACTTCAAAAGGAGTCTTTCTGGCCTTGTAAGGTCTTTCTGAGGTCATGGCGTCGTAAACATCTGCCACTGCAACTATCTTGGCATAAAGCCCTATGTCGGCTGCGCCTAGCTCCTGAGGATATCCTGTGCCATCCATCTTCTCATGGTGAAGAAGAACCGCTTCTTTCACATCGCTCCTTATCGAGTCTATTCCCCCGCAGAGCTCATATCCTATGAGGGGGTGCTCTTTTATCTTGTCAAATTCGGCCTCTGTAAGAGGTCCTTTTTTGTCAAGTATCCACTTCGGAACCTTCGCCTTACCTATGTCGTGCAGAAGCCCCGCTTTCATAACGTCCTCTATACTTCTTTCATCAAGTCCCATCCACTTGGCTATCATCATGGAGTAGAGCGCCACATTTATAGAATGTGTGTACGTGTATTCGTCCGAACCTCTTAGACTCTTTATAGACTCCACAACTCTGAATATATCCTCTGAGTTTTCCAGCAGCCCTTTCGACATGTCTGCAATCTCTTCTAAGTCTACCTTTTTGCCGGAGGCTATATCTTGAAACAGTTGCTTGTAGCGCTTTAGGTCATGCGTGTACTGCACCATAAGCTTCCTTGTTTTTTCAGGAACTACGTTCAGGCTGAAGTCCTCCACAAGCACTCGGAAAACCCTTCCCTCTATAAGCCTGTCCATCAGCTTGTTGTCTATGACGTTGCCCTCTACGGCTATAGGTATGTTCCTGCCAGGGATATATATGTCTTCAGCTATTACATCTCCATTTTTGCAATCTTTTAAGTGCTTTCTAATTTTCAAATTCCTCACCCCAAAACATATGTATTAATCTGATTATACCCTAAAGACACCGGTACAAATATCTTTATTTTCTATTTAAGTACAAAAGGCCCAGCAACAGATTTCTCTGCCGTCGGGCCTTTTGTATTAAAATGACTTTTTAAGTTGGTTCATAGCGTACTCCAGATTTTCTCTTCTAGTGGCTATATTGAGCCTTTGAAACCCTTCCCCTTCGCTTCCAAATATAGTTCCGCTGTTCAGCCAAAGCTTGGACTGCTCTACTATAATTCTGTCTAGCTCTTCTTGGGAAAGTCCGTACTCGCTGAAGTCAAGCCACAGCAAATAGGTAGACTCAGGCTCTACCAACTTCACCTTCGGAAGATGAGCTGAAAGATAATTTCTCACGAACTCTATATTTTCAAGCAGGTAATCTCTAAGCTCCCAGTACCATTCCCTTCCGTGTCTATAAGCTTCCTCGCAAGCTATGATGCCGAACACATTCAGGTTGCTGTACCCGCTTATCTCTATCTCCCTGTTCACAATCTCTCTAAGCCTATTATTCGCTACAAATATATTGGCGTTTTGAAGCCCCGCCTGGTTGAAAGTCTTTCCGGGAGAAGTGCATATCAAACTGAACTCCTTGAAGCTCTCGTCTACATTCCAGAACGGGATATGTTTCCTGGTGTAGGCGAAGTCTGAATGGGCTTCGTCTGAAATCACCACGACTCCATGCCTTTTGCATATGCTCCCCACTCTGAGTAGCTCCTCTTCTGTCCAAACTCTTCCCACTGGATTGTGAGGAGAGCAGAGTATAAACAGCTTCACATTTTCCTCGACTATCTTCTGCTCCAGGTCTTCGAAGTCCATCTGGTACACGCCGTCAATTTGCAGTAGTGGGCTGTTTACGACTTTTCTGCCGTTGTTCTCTATGCTCTTGAAGAAAGGGTAGTATACGGGCTTCTGAACCATCACCGAGTCGCCTGGCGAAGTGAGTCCCCTTATAACTGCGTTTATAGTGAAAACTATCCCAGGAGCCACTTTGAACCATTCGTCTTCAAGCTCTAGAGAGTGCACGTCTCTGTACCAAGACTTAACACTCTCAAAGTAAGAGCTCTTGGGCTCCGAATATCCAAATATGCCGTGCTGACATCTCTTCACCATCGGGTCCGTGACCTCTGGCGGCAGCCTGAAGTCCATATCCGCCACCCACAGCGGAAAGAGATCCTCGGGCTTATGCCTTTCTCTGTGAAAGTCGTATTTCAAGGAGTTCGTATTTTTCCTGTCTACCTTTTCGTCGAAATTATATCTTCCCAATTTACTCACCTCCAAGTGCTCTCTGAAGATCCTCTATTATGTCCTCTGATGATTCAATTCCCACTGAAAGTCTGAGTAGTCTGCTGTTGACTCCAAGCCTCTCTCTTATCTCCTCAGGTATGTCGGCATGAGTCTGAGTAAGCGGATAGGTCATAAGGCTCTCCACTCCGCCAAGACTCTCTGCAAAGAATATGAGCTTTAGTCTTCCAAGCACTTCCGATACAATCGACTCGTCCACTACAGTAAAAGATATCATAGAGCCGAATCCGCTTGTCTGCTCTTTGGACAGCTCGTATCCAGGGTGATCTGGAAGTCCCACGTAGTAGACCTGATCTACTTTCTCGTGAGATTTCAGCCAGTTTGCAACCTCGATTGCGTTCTGCTCCTGTCTGTCAAGCCTAACCCCAAGCGTCTTTATTCCCCTTAGTATAAGCCAGCTGTCGAAAGGGGCCAGCACCGCTCCGACCGAGTTCTGTATAAATCTGATCTGCTCTCCAAGTTCCGCTCCAGCTGTAACGACAAGCCCTGCCAGCGTATCGTTATGCCCTCCCAAGTACTTTGTAGCAGAGTGAACCACTATGTCCGCCCCAAGTGCTATGGGTTTTTGGTAGTAAGGCGTCAAGAAAGTGTTGTCCACTATAGTCAGCAGGCCTTTTTCCTTGGCGTAAGCTGAAACAGCTCCGATGTCAGTCACCTTCATGATCGGGTTTGAAGGAGTCTCTATAAAAAGAGCCACTGTGTTTTCGTTGACAGCCGACTTTATGTTCTCTAAGTCTTGGGTGTCAACGTAAGTGGCCTTTATGCCGTACTTGCCGTATATCTCCTCGAATATCCTGTAAGTCCCCCCGTACAGGTCGTCCGAAACCACTATGTGGTCGCCAGGCTTGAATATGGATATCACTGCCGATATGGCTGCCATTCCGGTGGAGAAAGCCAGCCCTTCAGCGCCGCCTTCCAGCTTGGCTATTGTCTTCTCTAGCTCCTCCCTAGTCGGGTTCTGAGTCCTGGAGTAGTCATACCCTGTAGACTCGTTTAGACCCGGATGTCTGAACGTAGCAGACTGGTATATCGGGAAGCTTATCGCCCCTGTTTTCTCATCTATGCATCTGTATCCTCTAACTACTTCTGTTTCCTTTCTCATTCCAATCCCCCTATATCTATATCTGCGAAAGCGCCTGCTCTATATCTTCTATTATATCTTCTATATTCTCTATCCCCACAGAGACCCTTACAGTCTCTGGCTTCACTCCAGCACCTATCTGTTCCTCTTCGCTAAGCTGCTGATGTGTAGTTGATGCTGGATGTATTATAAGCGACTTGGCATCCCCTACGTTTGCAAGGTGCGAGAATATCTCAACGCTCTCTATCAGCTTCTTACCCGCTTCATAGCCGCCTTTAACTCCAAAAGTGAAAACAGCTCCTGCACCTTTTGGAAGGTATTTGTCTTTAAGTGATTTATACTTGCTAGATGCAAGCCCCGAATAGCTCACCCACTCCACTTTAGGGTGACTCTCCAGGAACTCTGCCAGCTTTTCTGCATTTGAAACATGTCTCTCCACTCTCAGCGAAAGAGTCTCTAGCCCCTGAAGCAGCAAAAACGCGTTGAAAGGTGAAAGGCACGCCCCAGTATCCCTTAATAGAGTCGTCCTGACTTTGAATATATAGGCCGCATTTTGGAAAGCGTCCCAGAAACGAAGCCCATGGTACGATTCATCCGGCTCTGTGAACCCTGGGAACTTGCCGCTGCTCCAGTCGAAGCTTCCTCCGTCCACTATCACGCCTCCGATACTTGTACCGTGGCCTCCTATGAACTTGGTCGCAGAGTGCACAACTACGTCGGCCCCATGCTCTATCGGCCTGCATAGGTAAGGAGTCGCAAATGTGTTGTCCACTATGAGAGGTATCCCGTTTTCGTGGGCTATCTTGGCTATAGCCTCTATGTCGGCTATATTCCCCTCTGGATTTCCTATAGTTTCGGTGAACACAGCTTTTGTGCCTTCGTCTATGGTGCTCGCTATCTCATCCAGCTTGCCAGGGTCTACAAACTTCACGTTTACTCCAAAGTTCTTAAGCGTGTGCTTGAAAAGCGTGTAAGTTCCTCCGTAGATAGTAGACGCTGAAACTATATTGTCCCCTGCCTTGGCTACGTTCAGTATAGAGTATGTGATTGCAGCCATTCCAGAGGCAGTTGAAACTGCTCCAACTCCACCCTCTAGCTGGTTTACCCTCTCCTCGAAAGTGCCGTTTGTAGGGTTTGTGATTCTGGTGTATATGTTTCCAAGCTTGTTTAGCCCGAACAGATCCGCCGCATCCTGAGTGTCGTCGAACACATAGGAAGTAGTCTGGTATATAGGCACCGCCCTAGACTTTGTGTCTCTGTCTACCGTCTGTCCCCCGTGAAGCTGTACTGTTTCAAATCTAAGTTCTTTTTTGTTCATTTATATCCCCTCCTGAAATTTATCGTTGCAACGAAAAAAGGTCTCTCTGAGATTACAGAAAGACCTTCAATTATCTTCTCTCATCTCTCAGGCTATGCCTGCTGGATTTAGCACCTTCAGGTTTCACAAAACCTGTGGTTGCCGGGCTTCAAAGGGCCAGTCCCTCCACCGCTCTAGATAAGAAATACTATTCAATTTTATCTTATGTAATTCTATCAATTTACTATGTATATGTCAACAGATTTTATTTAGGGTCAAAATCTATTTCTTTTACCTGTCTTCTATGCTATTATTCTACTTGCTGTACTATTTTATTTTGAATTCTAGACGGCTTAGAGGGTATAATACCTAATAGGAATGTTTTTGGAAAGGAGATTCATTATGAACAGAATAAAAGTCCTAGTAGTAGATGATTCTGCTTTTATGAGGAAGATTATAAAGGATGCTATAGATTCCCAAAACGATATGACTGTGGTCGGCACGGCCCGAGACGGAATAGATGCGCTTGAGAAGATCAAGTCACTAAGGCCAAATGTGGTGACGCTTGACGTGGAGATGCCCAGGATGAACGGCCTAGAGGCGCTAAAGGAAATCATGAAGAAAACTCCTACAAAGGTTATAATGGTGAGTTCCCTTACGGCGGCAAACGCCGAGACCACTATGGAATGCCTTACCCTAGGAGCTGTGGACTTCATACAGAAGCCTTCCGGCAGCATCTCGCTTGACTTCTCGAAAGTCGAAGACGACCTGCTGGAAAAAATTCGGTCTGCTCCCAGTATAAATGTAGATCGACTTGTTGCAAGGCCAGCTAGAAAACCGGCGCTCGCTTCTAAAGAACCTGTTGAAAAGACGACACCGCCTGCCGCCAAGCGAACACTGTCAAGCGTAAGGCAGTCTGGATCAAACAAACTGCTCTTGATAGCCTCTTCTACTGGAGGTCCTCGGTCTCTTGAAAACGTGGTTCCACTTCTTCCGGCGAGCATTGGATGTCCCGGCATAATCGTGCAGCATATGCCACCCGGGTTCACCAAGTCGCTGGCTGAAAGGCTGAACAGAGCGTCCGCACTCACAGTGGTGGAGGCCAAAGATGGAGATGTTCTGAAAAAAGACACACTATATATAGTCCCTGGAAATTACCACTTAGGCCTTAAGAAGTCTGGAAGCGAGATCAGGATCTACCTTGACAGCTCTGACAGGATAAACGGTGTCAGGCCAGCTGCAGACTTCACCTTCAAGTCCGCTGTGGATATCTACGGCTCCAACATAGTCTCCGTAGTGCTGACAGGAATGGGTAAAGACGGTGCAGATGGAGTCAGGCTTATAAAGTCTAAAGGTGGCGCCTCTATAGTGGAGTCTCCCGAGAGCTGTGTGGTCTACGGAATGCCCAAGGCAGTTGTAGAAAATGGAGATGCTGACTTTATACTTGACAACTCATATATAGCAGACAAAGTCGTGGAATTGCTCGGAGGAAGATAACTATCTTCCTCCTTGTTTTTTTGTTATATTTATTATCTCCTGCTCAGTCTTCCCTGTATCGTCTCCTCCAAAAACTCTGAGCCTGTACCCTAAGTCTATTACATATCTGTCTGTTTCAAGAGAGGAGTGGTGCATCAGTTTGCTGTCTAGATATCTGAAAGAAGTCTTGAACCCTTGATAGTTTTGAAACCTCGAAATCCCCTTGCTGTCTCTTCTCTCCTCGGGGAACACGAATACAAGCTTCGTCTCCTTCTTATTCAGGTATTTAAGCACATACTCATTTATATTCCTCTCGTTCTCGGACTGGGTTATATACTTGTCCTTTATTATGAGCTTCTTGGTGCCTGATATAAACTTGGATAGATACCGGCCAAGCAGCTCTGAGTCGCTCCCCAGTTCCACCAACAGCCTTGTAGGAGTCTCATATATGTCAAATATGGCGCTGTTGTCTCTATGTGTAAGCACATTGGCCACATCTGTAGTCGTAACTGTCTGCATATTCTCTCTCGAGAAAATCTCCTCTGTTATGAATGACACCTTCTTGTTTCTCTTTGCCATGTCCTGGTTCACATTCCCGACCACTATTTTGTCGTTTGAAGCTAGTGCAGTCTTCAACAGAATTTCGTCTTCCCCACTTCTGGCCCCTCTCGTCTTTTTTATTTTCTCTATATTGAACTTGCGGAGCTTCTTCCCTGAACCTATTATAGAGAAGTACCAGTCCATGAAGTACTTGTCGTATCCGTTTTCCTTGGCGTCTTTTTCCCATATTTCAAACAGCTCGTTGCTTAGCGCCAGCTTGTGCCTGTCTATTCGCTCTCGTAGCTTGTTGTACTTGTCTCTTTGGTCGAATTTCTTTCTTAGTATGCTCTTTGATAGAGTTATTTCTAGCTTCATACGCTCACCTACACTCTCTATAAGAGATCGAATAGTTTTTTCCCAAGCAGATAGTGCACGTCAAAAAAACCACTCGGCCATTCTTCTTCAAACTGGCCATTGTCTCTTAATTTCATATTTATAGCTCTAGAGCCCTCGCTGTCCTGTGTAAAGTAGTAAACGCCCACATCGTCTGCGCTTATTTTGCCCTCTGCCACAAGTATCTGTATCTCCGTAACCAGGAAAATGCTGTGCGTCTCTATTATGAAGTTTCGCTCACCCTCTATAGCGCTCTCCACAAAGAGATCCGCAAGCTTCGACTGCGCCTTTGGATGTATATGTGTTTCCGGCTCTTCCACTATTATGGTGCTGTGCTTTGGAGAGTTTATAGACTCTATTATTATGGGCAGCAGCTGCCTAGTTCCAAATCCCACCTCCAGCAAGTTGCTGTATATCCCGAGGTTCTTGTTTCTTATGAAGACCGAATAGGTCTCGCCGTTCACCTTCTCCAGATCCAGCTTGTCTCCTAGGTCGAACTCCTCTAGCCAGTGGTTTATCTTTCTCTTTATGCTCTTCTGTATCTCCTTGTCTCCAAGCCTGTCTATTCCCAGCAGAGCCTTGACTATGTTCTCTCCACGGCTACCTACGGAGCTCTCCAGGTCTATGTCGCTTATGCTCTGGGCCCTCTCTATCTTTGTCCTGAGAGACTCTATATATATAAGCCTTCTTGAGAACTCGTCCACTTTTTCCTCAAGGTCTGTGAAGAGAAGCTTAACTATTATCGCCGCCCTTAGGCTGTCTCCCGAGAGTTCTTTAAACACGCTCTCCTCCAGCTTGAAATAGAACTTATGCGGAGTTATATACTTTCCGCAGTCTAGAACAACGTTCTCGAGCTTTACGCAGTATCGGCCTTCTTCTAAGTATATATGGCATGACTTCTTGTCTCCATACTCTATAAAGAAATCGTCCACAACTGGTCTGTCCCCTGAGAGCACTATGGAAAACTCTATCTCGTCAACTGTGAAATCACCTTTTTCTTCCTCTGAGCTGAAGTAGATTTCATTCAAGCTAGATAATTCTTCGTCTTTCAGAAAATCTCTGTCGTCTTTTAGCTTGTTGAAAGTAAGCCTGTATGCCAGCTTGTTCCTGGTGTCGTTGTCGTAGATTATGTTTTTATAGCTGTCGTTTCCACTGCTTGCGCCTATTACGGCCTTACTGTCTAAACACTCTATGCATCTCTTGAGAAGCACAAGCGACTCTATAAAGCTAGACTTTCCGGAGCTGTTGGGCCCGACGAAGAGGTTTATCTTTTTCAAGCTTACAGAGCCAGACTTCCTGAAAGCTTTGAAATTTTTTAACTCTATTGAATTTATCATAAGTTTGCAGCCTTCCTTCCTGTTCCTATGTCTTTAAGTCTATTATACCCATAGCGGGCAAAAAAAATAAAACAACTCCTGTCCTAGAGTTGTTTTATCACAAAATATTTTAATTGTTAGGGGATATTTTCTGCCATACTCTTATTAGAGGCATTCTAATTTTGAGGTTTCTTGAGGCGTTTCTTTACATAAGAGGCTAGCTTATGATTTCGTATGACAGAAACATATCTACGAGCTTTTCAGCTCAGTGAGTAATTGAGGTTTTCTTACTATGTTTATAATGATAATCGTTATCAGTATAAAAGTCAACACTTTTAGCAAAAGTTTTTTATTTTTTTCTAAACAGTGTATAATCTTCTTGAAAGGAAGTGTTGAAATGCAGTTTAAAGTAGTTTTCGAAGACAAGAACCTCATAGTGGTGGAGAAGCCTCAGGGCATGCCATGCCAAAAGGACCCCACAGGAGATCCGGACCTTCAATCTCTTGTGTACGAATACCTGCTTAAGAGCTCTGAAAAGCCTGTGCTCAACCTCATAAACAGGCTGGACCGACCTGTCGGGGGACTCGTGCTGTTTGGAAAAACAGCTGAAGCCACCAAGCGGATTTCAAAAGACTTGGTAGGCAGAAATATAAAAAAAGACTACCTCGCTGTAGTAAATGGGGCTCCAGGCGAGGAGATTGCAAGCCTTACAGACTACATGGTCAAGCTTAAGTCCGTAAACATGTCTGTTATAGCCTCTCCCGATGATCACGACGCAAAGGAAGCCAGGCTTTCTTTCAAGCTGCTTGAAAGCGTCCAAGCCGAAGAGGGGGCACTCAGCCTTTTGAATATAAGGCTCAAGACAGGAAGGCACCATCAGATAAGGCTTCAGCTTTCCAACTACGGAACACCTGTGTGGGGAGATACAAAGTATAACCCCCTGTTCAAGAACGCCAAAGAGTGGGTGGATATATCGCTTTGGGCTTATAAGTTGGAATTTGTACACCCCATAAAGAGAAAGAACCTGCTCTTATACTCTTTTCCTCCTGAAAAGAGCCCCTGGAGTTTTTTTGAATCAACCCTTGAAATGCTAAAAGAGGGACTTCATTAGTCCCTCTTAGGTATCTCCAGACCTTCGTCGTAGAAGTCCAGAAACGAATACTTCTCTCCACTCTTTTCAAAGCCAAGTATCCCGTCCATATTTACATTCTGCGCGGCCCTGAATATGGACTTATCCACATTCTTGAAATTCTGCTTAAAGTCCTCTATCAGGTCCTTTATTTCAAACCTCTTGTTTCCTATCTTTTTGGCAGCCACCATACAGGCGCAGTTGAGTGGCCATATCCCGCTGCTCTGTATAAACTTCTGTATGTCCGTCTCTTCAATGTAGTACATGGGCCTTATAAGCTCCATGTTCTCGAAGTTGCTGGCCTTCAGCTTTGGAAGCATCGTCTTGAAGTTTCCCGAATACAGCACGTTCAGCATAGTTGTCTCTATTACATCGTTAAAGTGATGTCCAAGCGAAATCTTATTGCACCCAAGCTCCTGAGCTCTAGAGTAGAGCGCTCCCCGCCTCATCCTTGCACACATATAGCATGGGTAGTCGCTTGCTATCTTGTCGGCCACCTGGAATATCCCGGCATCGAATATCTTTACAGGTATCTCCAAGTATTCGCAGTTCTCCACCAGCAGCTTTCTTATATCTTCGTGGTATCCAGGGTCCAGCGCTATAAACTCCAGCTCGAATTCAATCTGTCCATGTCTCTTCAGCTCCTGGAACAGCTTCGCCATAAGCAAACTGTCTTTGCCCCCCGATATGGCCACCCCTATCTTATCTCCTGGCGATATCAGCTCATAGTCTTTTATGGCCTTTATGAACTTAGACCATATCTTCTTTCTGTACTTCTTTATAAGGTTTCTCTCTATCTCTCTTATAGGCTTTCTCTCGTTGAAAGGGATTAGTATTTCGCACCCGCTGCCTGAAACCCCGTTTTGATTTTCGTTATCCAAAGTTTACACCTCTCTGATTCTTTTTAATATACAGTTGATTATATCATATAGACTGCCTAGTTCATCTGAACTATTTTTGCAAAATGCAGTGCTTCTATTTTGATTTCCCCAAACTGTGGTATAAACTATATATTCAAGGGAGGTAGTACGATGAACAAATTTCTAGTCTTAACTTTAATCACATCGATTTTAACTATATGTTCAAGTGGCTCGAATGCAGAGCCTGACTTCGTATACAGAGATATATCGTTGGTAAGCGGTGACGTAAATGGCGACGGCAGGTCTGAAACTGTAAGGCTGGCTGGAGAGATAGATAGAAACAAGTACGATATAGATAGCTACGATTCTTTCGAATATGAATTTTTGGAGTTTGTAAATACAAGGCTTTTTATAGAAGACTACAGGGGAGTCATTCTCCACTCTATGGCCGTTCCTCAAGGATTGTTCGAGAAGCTGGTTCTCGCCGACTTCGACAACAATGGCTCTAAGGACATCCTCTTTACTTTTCACGATCCAGACTACCCTAACATAGACCACAAGGTGCTGTCTTTCAAAGACAATATGCTTTCCGAGCTCTTTAACGGAGAGCTCGGGCACAACGGACTGGACTCCACAAAGTACATAAGTCTCGCGGTTAAAGACAAGTATGGAATTTCTCTAAAGTCCCCAATTTCAAGTCTGAACGTCAACACAGTGCTTTCAAAGCAAAACAGACATATGTACGATAAGTTTTACAACAGCGACGGCAGCCTTATAGACGGCAACCTAGTCTACATGAGTTACCCGTATCTCTCTGAAGTCGAACTTGTGCGGTCAGGTTCAGCTCTTCTGGAGTTTTCCAAGCTTAAGTCTCATATTGGAGAGGAGATACTGTCTCTTCAGACTACATATACTTGGAAAAATAACAAGTGGATTCCGACATCCATTACGGCCATCCCTCTTAACTACAGCATAAATGTAAAGCTAAACGACAGATACCTCTTCTTCGACTCAGAGCCTGTAGTGGTGAGCAACAGAACTCTTGTCCCGATGAGAGCCATATTTGAAGCTCTAGGAGCCGATATCTCCTGGGACCAAAATACAAGCACGGTTTCGGCCTATAAGAATGGCGTGTCTGTGAAGGTCAAGCTTGACGAGAAGACAGCGTATATAAACAACACTCGCTTTGAACTAGATGTTCCTCCTATTGCAGTTGACGAGAGGACTATGGTCCCCGTGAGGTTTGTGTCAGAGGCCCTGGGTGCGGAGGTCACTTGGGATGAAGTCAAATATGAAGTAGTTATAAAGAAATAGCGATAGGATTATCTTCCTATCGCTATTTTTAGTGCCATTCTCAGCTTCCTGAAGTCACTTACATAAGCCCTCTTGCTGAAGCAGTCGTATTTGTTTTTCCTCACCCCGTCGAGTATAGCTCTGTAGTATTCAGATGCCAGCTTTACGGGCCTCAAGCTGTCTGAGTCAAAGAGGTGGTATTTTGACTTTACAGCTTCATATAGATTCTCCGCCTCTCCTGCGTAGTCCTCCCAAAGAGCTATAAACCTGCTGTCTATAATCCCGGACTTCAGCTCTTCCTCCGAGTAGCCGTGCTTATCTAGCTTCTCCTTGGAGAGGTATATCCTACCCTTTCTGTTGTCCTCTCCTACGTCTCTGAGTATATTGGTTATCTGCATGGCTTTCCCAAGCATTACGGCCGTTTCTCTAAGCTCAGCGTGGTGTTTTTCTGAGAGTATAGGTATCACCATGAGCCCTACTGTTCCAGCTACATAGTAGCAGTAGCTGTCCAGCTCTGACTCTGTCTCTATGTTCTTGAAGTGCGCATCTCGATACTGCCCCTCAAGCATGTCGTAAAAAGGCTCTATGCTCATCTCGTAGTTTTGAAACACATCTCTAAGCGTCCTCCAGATGGGGCTGTCCTTCTCTTTTCCCTCTTGGAACAGTCTAAGCTCTTCTCTGTACTCCATAAGCTTGTCTAAGTCGTTTTCTTCGTCTATTATGTCATCGCTGGTTCTGCAGTATGCATATACTGAGTATATGGCATTTCTCTTTCTCTCAGGCAGCTTGGAAAAAGCCTTGTAGAAAGTTTTTGAGTTTTCCATTATTATATTTCTGCAGTACTCGTAGTCGGCCTCTAGTGTCAAATCTTTCACCTCTTTAGCTTTCTTTATTTTTCTGACTTTTCACTGGAGTCTGAATTCAAGCTCTTTAGTTTTTTGAGAGTGTCTTCTAGCTTCTTGTTTACAAGGCTGTGGACATCTTCTGCCTCCATGCCCATCAGTATCTCTATCCCCTCGTCTATAGTCTTTACGGAGTATATGCTGAACTCTCCCCTGTTTATAGCCGCTTTCACTTCATCGTCTAGCATAAGGTTCTTTACGTTCTGATGTGGAATCATGACACCCTGCTGTCCTGTAAGCCCTTTCAGCTTGCAGACCTTGTAGAATCCCTCTATCTTCTCGTTCACTCCTCCTATAGGCTGTATCTGCCCTCTCTGGTTCACTGAGCCTGTAACGGCTATATACTGCTTTATAGGAACTCCTGAGATGCTAGAGAGTATTGCATATAGCTCGGTGCTTGAGGCACTGTCGCCTTCTACCCCAGAGTAAAGCTGCTCGAACACCACGTTTGCGTTCAGAGCGAGCGGCTTGTCGTGGGCATACTTCTCCCCAAGGTATCCGCTTATTATCATGACTCCCTTGTCATGTATCTTTCCGCTTGTTTTGGCTTCTCTCTCTATATTTACGATTCCAGACTTTCCGACATAGGTGGATACAGTTATCTTGCTCGGCTTTCCGAAGCTGTACTCGCCTGTGCCTGTAACAGCTAGCCCGTTTATCTCCCCTACTTTCTCTCCGTATACATCTAGTACATAGTCCTCGTCTTCAAACATCTCTAGTATCTTCTCCTCATAGAGATTGTTTCTAAAAACTTTTTCTTCGAGGGCTTTTATGACATGGTCCTCGCTGACGAAAGGCGCTCCGCTCTTCTCTGCCCAGTAGTCGGCTTCATGTATCAATTCCACTATCTGGTTAAATCTCGAACTTAGTTTCTTCTGGCCTTCTGCAAGCCTTGAGCTGTACTCTATTATCTTGCAAACTGCTGGCTTCTCGAAGTGCTTGAGCTTCTCCCTCTGGCAGTGAGTCGCTATAAACTTGCCCATCTTCTCTATATTCTCAGGGTCTCTGCTCATCTCAACGTCAAACTCAGCAAGCACTTTAAAGAGCTTCTTGAAATCCTCGTCATATGTGTATAGAAGGTAGTAGGTATATGCATCTCCTATTATTATGACTTTAAGATCGAGAGGTATGGGCTGCGGCTTGAGCGTCGAAGTCACTACATAGCCGTACTGCCTCTCCAGAGACTCTATGTTTATCTCGTCTGTCAAAAGCGACCTCTTGAGCGCCTGCCAAGCAAACGGATTGGAAAGCAGCTCTTTGGCCTGAAGTATTAGATAGCCCCCGTTGGCCATATGTATTGCGCCAGGCTTTATCTGGGTGAAATCAGTCTTCATAACGCCCATCTCATTCGTATACTCTATTGACCCTATGAGGTTGTAGTAAGTCGGATTCGACTCGAACACAACTGGCGAACCGCTTCCCTCTCTGTCTTCTAGAAAATGGTTTACTTCATACCTCTTAAAAAAAGTCTCGTCTATTCTAGACTGCATCATCTCGAATATATTCCCTTTTCCAGATTCCATGGCTTTCTTTATGTTTCCCACGTTCTCGGATATATCCTCTTCCAGAGAAGTCAGGTATTTCTGTACATTCTCACTCTTGTATTTTTGCTTCACTTTCTCTATATGAAACTTCACAAGCTTGTTCGCCGTCGACTTATCTAGCCTGTCCAGCTTCTCTTGAAGCTCCTCTCTCAGCAGCCTCAGCTTGTTGAAAAGCTCCACAGTCTCTAAACTCAGCTGGTTGTTGTTCTCCTTCAGCTCGTCTAGCTCCTCCTGCCTCAGTCTCTTTATCTGGGCTTCGTTCATCGGCCTTCCATTCTTTACTGGAATGCTCACGACCCTGTCATCCTCTAGCCTGTCAAACTTAAATCCATACTTTTCAGCTATTTCGTTTATGGTGTTGACCACCTTGTCATATTCTTCTTCATAGTCGTGAATCAGATTGTTTCTGTCATTTTCGTAGTCCTTGCTCAGGAATATGCTCCCTAGCTCTTTTTTCAGTATGTTTATTATATTCTCCACTTGCTTGCCGAATTTTTTTCCAGTTCCAGGCTCCAGCTCAAGCGCAATAGGCATATGCGGTGTCTTGAAGTTGTATACGTATACCCAGTCCGACGGCTTGTGTTCCCCTTTGGCTTTCTCTCCAGTTATAAACTTCACATAGCTGTTCCTGCCCGTCCCGCTATGCCCCATCACAAATATGTTGTAGCCTTTCTTTCTCACTCCAAGCCCGAAGTCTATGGCCTTGGCCGCCCTTTCCTGGCCTATTATCTCGTTGCTAGTCTCCAGCTCTTCTGTAGTCCCAAAATCCAGCTCTATCTTGTTGCATCCATTTTCCAGATTGTCTATATCAACTCTGTACTTTTCTATGCGATCTTTATCCAACAAAAAAATCATCTCCTCGTGTTTAAGCCCTATAAGTAATATATACTCATTTACTGTGGATTTAATCGAGGATTTAATGCTATTTTGATCTCTATATTTCTATCCCTATAGTTCTAAGCGCTATTATAAGAGATTCCTTGTCATTTCCAACCATCATAAATATGCTCATCCAGATTTCATAGAAGCCCTCTAGTATTCTCCTTCCCGCTGGAGCTAGCCCGCTTTCGTCTAGCGAACTCTCTATAAGCTCCTCTATGTCCACCGACTTAAGCACTCCGTCCTTCTCTCTGAGCTTTTTTGAAAGCCTGTCTTTCATTATAGGTATGTTTTTTTCTATAAGCTTGAAGTTGTCTAGCATCTCCTTAGGGCTCACAGTGTCTACATCCATATTGCTGAATCCTCCGTTTGTTTTTTGCATATCAAGTCTCCTCCCTATTTTTCATATACTCACAGTATACTACACACTCTATTTTTCTTTAATCTCTTTTTGGATTTTGAGCTTTACATTAACTATATTTATGTGTTTTTTGTTGATTTCGTGGTATTATATGTATATGACGTGTTTTCGAAAAGGAGATATCCTATGAAAAATATTAGAGGACTTAATTCACTAGAGGTAAATGAAAGAATATCTAAAGGACTTATAAACACCAGGCCGGCTCTTCCCGCCAGGACTGTTGGACAGATCATAAGGTCCAATGTCTTCACGCTCTTTAACGGCTTGAACCTTGTGTTGGCTTCGCTTGTGCTTTTGGCAGGCTCTCCTAAAAACGCTCTCTTTGCAGGTGTCATACTCACAAATACCGCTATGGGTATTTTTCAGGAGCTGAAAGCCAAGTCCACAATAGAGAAGCTGTCGCTTCTGAACCAGAACTCTGTAGAAGTGCTTAGAGATGGCGATCTAGTGAGTATCCCTGGAGAAGAGATAGTCTTGGATGATGTTGTGGCTTTGAGCCCAGGGGATCAAATCGCAGCAGACGGAATTCTGCTGTCCGAGGAGCTGCTTGAAGTAGACGAGTCATCTCTTACAGGAGAATCTGACCCTGTCTTGAAGTCGAGCGGAGCCCAAATTCTTTCCGGAAGCTTTGTGGTCTCAGGCGGCGGGCTTTTGAAAATCACAGATGTAGGTGAGAAAACTTATATTTCAAAGCTTTCAGATGAGGCTAAGAAGTTCAAGAAGATAAACTCGGAGCTTAGAAGCTCTATAGATAGAATAGTAAAGGGCATAATATGGATACTGCTTCCCTTGGGATCTCTTCTTATGGCCAGCCAGATTCTTTTCAGCGACAAATCCTGGAATGAAGCCGTTTTAAGCTCCATAGCCGGAATAGTAGGTATGGTTCCAGAAGGGCTTGTGCTTTTGACTACTGTGTCTTTCTTGGTTGGTGTCATAAGGCTTTCAAAGTGGAATACACTTGTGCAGGAACTTCCTGCCACTGAGGTCTTGGCAAGGGTGGACACCATATGCCTCGACAAGACAGGAACCTTGACAGAGGGGAATCTAGTACTGTCGGATATAATCTTCACAGACAAGACCAAGAGCAGCAGCTGTATAGAGCGAGAGATTGCGGCCACTGTTCACGCTTTTGCATCTTCGAATCCGACTAAAAAGGCCATAGTTTCCAGATTCCCTGTAGATCCAGGCCTTTCTGTTTCCGAGAAAGTCCCGTTTTCATCTGAGAAAAAGTGGAGTGCAGTAAGGCTCTCAGACGGAAAGGTGCTTGCTCTAGGGGCTCCTGAGGTGCTTGCAGACAATTTAGATGCTTATGGAGCTGATAGCTTGGCCTCGAGCGGAAAGAGGGTTCTCCTGTTCGCAGTTGGAAGTGGCTCTACTGTGGAAGCAGCCTTCAAATCTGGACTTTCCCCTGCAGCGATTTTGGTGCTTGAAGACAGAGTGAGGTCGGATGCTCCAGAAACGCTTGCCTATTTCAAGGATCAGGGCGTTGAAGTAAAGATAATATCTGGTGATAATCCTGTCACCGTATCTGCAATTGCAAGCGAGGCCGGTGTAGAGCATGCCGAAAGATATATAGATGCGCGTACTCTCCCTGAAGATGTGTCGGAGCTAGTTCCATTCCTAGAAGAGTACACTGTGTTTGGAAGGGTTACTCCTCACCAAAAGCGAGACCTTGTAAAGGCTCTCAAGTCTACAGGCAAGACAGTTGCCATGACTGGCGATGGGGTAAACGACATACTGGCCCTGAAAGAGTCGGATTGTGGAATAGCTCTGGCTTCTGGAAGCGAGGCCACCAAGTCTGTAGCCCAGCTTGTGCTCTTGGACTCTAACTTCTCAAGCCTTCCTAAAGTAGTTTCAGAGGGCAGGAGAATAGTAAACAACTTAGAGAGGGTTGCAGCGCTTTATCTGACCAAGACGATATACTCAATAGCCCTTGCCCTTATATTCTCGCTTACGACGCTGCCTTATCCATTTATACCTATACACTTGACGCTTATGGGGTCATTGGCCATAGGAATACCCTCTTTCTTCTTGGCACTTTCGCCAAACGACAGAAAGGTCAGCCGAGGGTTTCTCTACAGGGTGCTTTCCACAACTGTACCAAAGGGGATCACAGTTGCGCTTTCCACTTTCCTGATGTTTGCCATTGCCCACTTCTCGGGCTTGGACCTAGACTCAACCAGGACTCTCAGTGTGCTTATCTCAGGCGGCATAAGCTTAGTTGTCCTCCTGAAAGTCGCAAGGCCTCTGACCGTTCCAAAGCTCTTGCTTGTATCGGCTATGAGTGCTGTATTCGGACTTAGCTTTGTATTCCCCTTTGGGAGAGCTCTATTTTCCTTTACGATCTCTAGCTTAAGGCATATGGCTATAGCCGGCGGAATAGTATTCGCATCCTACTTTGTCATAGATGCGGGCGTGCTGGCGTTTAAAAAGCTCTTCCCCCATACGGCTTCAAACAAGTAAAAGCGTCCTAATGGACGCTTTTAGCTTATCTCTATTCCTCCAAATGCCACAAAGCACTTTATTCTCACTACTGGCAAGCTTGGATCTTTTGTGGGTAGCTTCTTGTTCTCCCACCCACCAAATATGGGAATTCCGCTTATTATCACGTTGCAGTTCTCCGGCAGCCTTATCTCCACACCACCAAACATGGCTGTCAAGCTCAGCTCGCACCTCTCAGGGTCTATCGTGGCAGGCCTTAAGTCTATTTCGGCAGCTCCAAAGACTGTTGTCACCGCTCCTCCTTTGAACTTAGACGACTCGTTCAAAGTCGTAAGGCTTGAGAATATGTTCATGTAGTCGATGTAGTCGTCGCTCTGAATATCGTCGTGACTCATCTTTATTCCTTTGCCCTCTCCTGAAAACAGTATAAGTATACCTATCAAAATTATGACTGCAGGCCAGTACCTGTGAAGCAGAGTGGAAAAGTTGAACTCGTTTATCCTGACTGTAAATATGACTATCCCGGCCAAGATAAAGAGTATCCCCATAACGGTTTTTCGTTTCATATCTATCACCTCTCTCTTTATGGACTTTTTACCCCTTTTGAAGCTAAAAAAACAAAGAGGGTGCACTGTATCACACCCCCTCTGTTTAGCTCTTGACTTTTCTGTCGTTCCTTATTCTCTCTCTCTGCACCGAGAATATGTAGCTGACTATTTTGTCTACTACCTTATCTCCAAGCTCTAGAAACTTAATTCCATACTTTTCATCGTGGTGGTTTATACCTGGCATTATGCTCACCACTTCACCGTCTAGCTCTAAAAACTCTCCGTCTATTTCCACCTCTACAAGCAGCTTTTGGCCCTTGTAGAACTTTTCTTCACTTTTCACCTGCATTCCGCCCCCACCTAAGTCTACAGTCTTGCCCTCGACTATGTCTTCGGAGTCAGCCTTCATTATCCTCACAGGCTTCATTATCGAAAGCCTGAAGTAATTCCTTCTCTCAAACCTCTCCACCTCAGAGTTGATCTCTATCTTGCTCAAGTGGAAATTGCCTTCCTTGAAATTGTCTATAGCTACACCTCTTGCTTTATAGACCTTGTCTCCTGTAAACACTATTATTACAACTCTGCTGTTGGTAGGTATCCTCAGTATAGCTCCTTTGCATATGGGCGAAAGCACTGTAAGTACATTTGATTCTATCTTTTCTATTCTAGTTGTGAATTCATTTTCCTCCATAAGAGTCACAGTTTCGAGCATAACTCTGTCTCCCTCTTTGAACATGCTTAAGTCCATTTCACTCTCCCCTTTTCAAATTGCGAATAGGTATATTATACTACAAACTCCTGCAAGTCTCACCTCTATTTTGCCTATCTTCGCCTTTTCTTTCCCTAGATATTAAACACGGGCTGTGATAAAATGTAACTGTTGCACTTTTTATCAGCTTTCAAAAATATTTTTAAAAGGAGCCGTTATGTATCTATCTATAAAAAAATTTGATGAACTCAGCACTAGAGAATTGTACGACATTCTTAAAAAAAGAGAAGAGGTCTTCATAGTCGAGCAGAAATGCCCTTATCCAGACTGCGATGGAAAAGACCTAGAATCCTACCACATGCTGTACAAAGACGGCGAAAAACTTGTGGGATACCTCAGGATACTTCCGAAGGGTCTTTCCTACGATGAAATTTCGCTTGGGAGAATTTTGATAGACAGCAGCTACAGAGAGCAAAAGCTTGGGTCTAGAATGGTGAAGAAAGCCCTTGAATTTGTCGAGACGGTTCTTTGCGAAAATCGCGTCAGGATATCTGCGCAGCTATACCTTTTGAACTTTTACTCTAGTCTAGGATTCGAGTCAGTCGGCTCTCCCTATGAGGAGGACTGGATTCCACATATAGAAATGCTGTACAAAAAAGAAGATTAGGATCCTAATCTTCTTTTTTTATTTCAAAGTCGGAAAAATACAGTTCGTATGTATCTTCCATGTCTTTGTTCAGTTTATCCATAGTCTTTCTATACCTTGCAAGCAGGTCTTCTCCTCTTTCTGTAAGCGAGGATCCGCCCCCTCTAGAGCCTCCCACTTTTGTATCCAGCACCTTGAATCCGACTCTGCTCTCTAATGCCTTTACCAAGTTGTGAGCCTTGTTGTAAGACATCTTCATGTTCTTGGCCGCCTCAGAGAGAGAGCCTCCAGACTTCACCTTCATGAGAAGTTCATAAACACCTATTCCAAAGAGCTTGTCTCCATTTTCGTCTTCTATCCAAATACGTCCCTTTACTCTCATATTTACTCCTTTCCGAACATCTGTCTGTATTTTTCACCTAGATACCCTATATATGTATCTGTAGATACGAATAGTGCTATATAGACTATCTGGTATAAAAAGTTGACTCTTCCGTCTAAGAAAAGCAGCAGTAAGAAGCCAGCCAGGAGGAACACCATCCTCTTCTTGAAGTCTAGGCCTATCTTCAGTATAAGTATCCTAAAGAGCCTGATTCTATCTACCATGAATTGCATATTCTTGACGTTTAAAAGCACGCTGAGTATATACACAGCCATAACTATTGCCGCTCTCTTGACGTCTAGTTCTCCTGAAATCCAAAGCACTGCACTCAAGAAAATCGGCCAAAAAAGAAGCAATGATTTGAGCTTTTCCTTTGGAAGCTTGTTGTAGCTCATAGCATCACCTTTTTCTATTTGTTTAGTACATTATACCACAGTTTTTTAGCAAAATAAAAAGAGCCTCCATCTTCAGCAAGGATGCTCTTAAGTGTCGCTACGCCCCTTTTTGAGCGCTGTAAACATTTATCTCTCTGTAGACTCCGCTTTCCCTTTTCACAGGACAGAATCCCCCAAGTTTCACTGCCTCTATAAAGTCCTTGTGGTCCCTTATAGTACCGTCGAACTTAGTTGCATAGCAACCTATCTGCTTTGTGACATGTGCGTCACTAGCCCCCATAGATGGCATATTGCACTCTGTAGCCAGTGCATAGGCGTAGAGATTGTGGTGCGGATGAGTACTGCCGTTGAAAGACTCTACAGCTGTAAGGTCGCCGCTCACCTCTTTTATATAGTCTTTAAGACCTCTGTTGTTAGTCCTAAAGGGATGCGCACTTGCAGTGACTCCCCCCGCCATCTTGACTTTTCTGACCAAGTCAGCTGACTCTATCCTGTAGTCTGGTATATCGTCTAGTCCGTATACCAGTATATCTCCCTGCTTTGTAAGTATCTCTGCACCAACTATGACCAAGAGTCCGTCTATTACAGCCGACTCTCCTATCTCATGCCTAAGCCTGTTGTTGTCATGGTTTGTTATGCAGACACCGTCTAGCTTTCTATCTTTGGCCGTTGCTATAACCTCATCTAAGCTCATATGGCTGTCTGATGAGTATTTGCTTTCGTGTATATGAGTGTCTATTATCATGGCTTCTCCTTCCCACACTTTTTCATCTATTTTTGTTATTCCCGAGTCATTTACTCAATTGTAACACATTTATACCCAGTAGTCGTGGTTCTATGCCATTTAATAGATATGCTTTTTTTATGCCATTTTATATTTCTATAGTTTTTTTCTATAATAAATCTTGTTGCTTTTCTATGTCGCCTTTCTTTACTGCTTTTCCCATTATAAATGCCATAATGTATATCATGGGCACAGTCATTACCCACCTTATCATCATAAACTCAAACCCCAAGAATCTGCCCTCGTTGGCCAACATAGGTATCTTTATTACAGCCCATGCACCTATTATTATCACCACGTTCTTTACGCTGGCTCCCTTTTTGAGCAGCATATTACATAGCGGAAAAGCCGCGTATACAGGCCCTGCCGATAGACTTCCAAGAAGAAATGAAAACACTGTCCCTTTTATCCCGGAGTCTTCTCCAAGGTACTCGGCTATCTTTTTTTTGGGAATCCAGGTCTCAATGAAGACTATCATCATAAACACAACAGGCATCACGAGGAGCATCTCCTTTATGTAGTAGCCACTGCTTTTGACGGAGTCAAGCGCCATCTGTCTGCTGAAAATCGCAACTGCAATATATGCAAGCGCAACTGCAATCAACAGCTTGTTTTTCTTTAAAGTTTTCATCAAATCAGCACCCCCATTAGAATCGATATAGCTATTGCAAACCCAAAGCTTAGAACATTCCTATACACCGCAAATTTAACTCCAAAAGTGTTTTTCTCAAGTGGAAATGTCGCAAGCCCCACCATGGTTAGAG
The DNA here is from genome assembly GCF_001855385.1 of Andreesenia angusta. NCBI lineage: Bacteria > Bacillati > Bacillota > Tissierellia > Tissierellales > Gottschalkiaceae > Andreesenia > Andreesenia angusta. Next base: position 361,566 of record NZ_MKIE01000001.1, read on the forward strand.
TAGTCAAAAAAGCCGCCACTGAGACTGTGTTGACTCCTCCAGAACGTAGCGCTCCCGCAAGCGGAAAAGCTACAAAGGCGGGGATAAGGGTTATTCCTCCAAATATCGCAAATATGCCTGTCTCTACAGCAGGTCCAAACTGTCCAACTATCCCCTTTATGCTCTCTACAGGTACAAAGGTCAGAAACATTCCCACTATAAATAGTATCCCCAATATCTCTCCCATCATGTTCTTCATCATGTTTTTAGCCATCTTCATAGACTTGATCGTCTTTGCACTGTCTTTGATCATGGAATATACGAACATGGCTAAAGATATAATCCACATAGCAGCAGTAAATATGTCCAAATAAACGCCTCCTTTTGTTTGACTTTGTCTTATTTTAACCCTAATATAGATTCAAGAGAGTTACCCAGGTAACTCCAAGCATTATTTTTCGAGGTGACATATGTACAGTTCAATAGCTTCAACACTTATTCAGTACCCTCTGTTCTCCTGCTTTGAAAAAGAATATTTATCTGACGTTCTTGAGAGATTCAGCATATACCCTAATCTATGTAGGAAAAGTACATTTTTGCACTCTGAAGGTGATCCATGCAAGTTTATGGATGTGCTGCTCACTGGAGAGCTTGAGATACAGAAGATAGATGAAAACGGAAACCTCCTGACCATAGCCAGCTTTTTCCCTATCTCTTCTCTAGGCGAAAATCTTATGTTTGGAGACAGCAATATATACCCCATGAATGCTTTCTGTCCAGTCGATTCAGAGGTGCTTCAGCTTGACAGAGACTTTATACTCTTTCTCTGCTCGGAAAATCAAGACTTCCTTCTGGCGCTACTTAAAGACATCTCTGGGAAAGCCCTTATTCTAACCGACAAGATAAAGATGATTTCACACAAATCTCTTCGAGAAAAGATATTCGAATATCTAGCTCGTGAGTCCACAGCACAGAAAAGCTCTAAGGTAAAGCTCAGAACCTCAAAGAAGGATCTGGCACAGCTGTTTGGTGTGCAGCGAACTTCTCTCTCTAGAGAGCTCGCAAAGCTCAGATCCGAAGGGCTTGTCGAGTTCGATGCAGAGAGCATCACATTAAAAAAGCTAGAGAACTGGACTTGAGTTCTCTAGCTTTTTCTTGTAATCCTACTTTTCTTTCTCTATGGCCTCGGCCATCTCGCTTAGGTATATCCATCTCTCCATCTTGTGCTCAAGCTCCGACTCCAGCTCTGCCTTCTTCTCCATAAGCTCTTGAAGCTTGGTGTACTCCGAGGCCACATCGGCCATCTCCAGCTCCACTGACTCTATGGAAATCTCCAGCTTAGCTATATCTTCGTCTATAGTCTCGTACTCCCTCTTCTCGTTGTAGGAGAACTTTAGCTTCCTGTCTCTGTTTTCCTGTTTTTGCGACTCTTTCTGTGTATCTTTTCTGGAGACTTGAACTTCCTCCGTATCGCCTCTAGATTCCACTCTGCTCCTGTAGTCTGAGTAGTTTCCAGGGTAGTCGTTTATCTTCCCGTCTTCAAAGGCAAAAATCCTAGACACCACCCTGTCTAAAAAGTACCTGTCGTGCGAAACCGTTATTACAACGCCTTCGAATTCGTCTAGATAGTCCTCTAGTATGCTCAATGTGTCTATGTCTAGATCGTTTGTAGGCTCGTCTAAGAACAGTACGTTCGGGCCTTCAAGCAGCACTCTGAGCAGGTAGAGCCTTCTCTTCTCCCCTCCCGAGAGCTTGGAGATAAAAGTCCCCTGGACATGAGGCGGAAACAGGAAAGTCTCGAGCATCTGGGAGGCGCTCAGCCTGTAGCCTTCCTTGTTCTTGGCGTACTCCGCCCCCTCCTTTATATACTCTATTATCCTCTGGCTCTCGACCATATGGTATGTCTCCTGTGAAAACACCCCTATGTTGACAGTCTCGCCTATCTCGAGTCTTCCGCCGTCTATCTTCTCGCTTCCGCTTAAAAGTTTTATAAGTGTGGACTTTCCGGCTCCGTTTTTTCCCACGATACCTATCCTGTCGCCCTTTACAGCTGTATAGGTGAAGCCGTCTATGAGCTTCTCTCCACCCATCGACTTTTCCACAGCCTCGGCCTCTATTATCTTGTTTCCAAGCCTTGTGCTGTTTACCGATATATCCATCTCGCCTTTCACAGTTTTGCCCTGCATTTCATCGTCTAGCGACTCATACCTCTGTATCCTGGCCTTCTGCTTGGTAGTTCTAGCCTTTGCGCCTTTTCTCATCCACTCCAGCTCTTTCTTAAGCAACGACTTCTTCTTCTTGTAGGTGGAGGCCTCTATCTCTTCACGCTCCAGCTTGGCCTCCAGAAAATAGCTGTAGTTTCCGCTGTACTCGTAGAGCTTGCCTCCGTCCAGCTCCACTATCCTGTTGGCCACCTTGTCCAGGAAATACCTATCATGCGTTATCATAACTATGGCCCCATCCCTGTCGTTCAAGTAGTTCTCAAGCCAAGATATGGTCTCGCTGTCTAGATGGTTAGTGGGCTCGTCTAGTATAAGCAGGTCCGACGGGTTTGTAAGAGCTGAGGCGAGAGCCACCCTCTTCTTCTGGCCGCCTGAAAGGGTTTTTATCTCTCTTTCAAAGTCCTCTATCCCGAGTCTGTTCAATACAGCTTTGGCTTCGCTCTCTAAGCTCCAACATCTGTACTCCTCCATCTTTCCAAGCAGCTCCGTCATCTCCTCTGGATCCGTATTTTCATCTTTCACCGCATGTATATAGGCTTTTAGAGTCTGCATCTGTGGAGAGCTCCCCCTGAAGACTTCTTCTATTATCTTTCCGTCAGGGTCCAGCTCAGTATTCTGCGACAGATACTCTATCCTTATCCCGTTCTTCTTGATTACCTTGCCCTCGTTAGGCTCCTCAACACCTGCTATTACTTTGAGCAGCGTCGACTTCCCCGTTCCGTTTATCCCTATAATTCCTATCTTGTCGCCTTCATTTATCCCCAGGCTTACGTCGTCTAAAAGCCTTTTCTCCACATAGCTCTTCTCTATATTCTCTAAACTCACAAGGTTCATACTTTGTCCTCTCTTTCAATATCTTCTTCAGTACAATTATAGCTTATATCCAATCATATTGCGATATCGCTGGCTATTGCAAGACTAAACTATTTTAAACTCACTATAAGCCTATAAATGCTATATGGCCTCTCTTAATTGTGTTATAATGGTTCTGATAACGTGAATGGAGGTAATTTTTTTGATAAATGTAAACAATGTAAGTCTTCAGTTCAGCGATAAAAAGCTGTTTGACGAAGTAAACTTGAAATTCAACCCTGGCAACTGCTACGGAATAATCGGTGCCAACGGAGCCGGAAAATCCACTTTCCTCAGAATACTCTCTGGAGAGCTCGACCCTACTACAGGAGAGGTAAGTGTAGCCAAGAATTGCAGGATGTCGGTCTTGAAACAGGACCACTATAGATATGACGAAAATGAGGTGCTCGAGACTGTAATAATGGGAAATGAGCGTCTATACCAGATAATGAAGGAAAAAGACGAGCTCTATGCAAAGCCTGACTTCTCGGACGAAGACGGCATAAAGGCATCTGAGCTTGAGTGCGAGTTTGCAGAGCTAGATGGATGGGAAGCCGAATCGGAAGCTTCATCTCTTCTTCAAGGTCTTGGAATCGGCACAGAGGACCATTACAAGAAAGTAGCCGATCTAAGTGGAGCTGAAAAAGTCAAAGTGCTAATTGCCCAAGCTCTTTTCGGAAAGCCTGGCATACTAATCCTGGACGAGCCTACTAACCACCTGGACATAAAGTCTATAAACTGGCTTGAGGAATTCCTTATAAACTTCGAGGGAACTGTAATAGTCGTATCGCACGACAGACACTTCCTAAACCAGGTCTGCACTCATATAGCTGATATAGACTTTGGAAAGATAAAGCTGTTTGTAGGAAACTACGACTTCTGGTACGAGTCGAGCCAGCTGGCGCTTCAGATGATGAAAGACCAAAATAAGAAAAAGGAAGAAAAGGTAAAGCAACTTCAGGAGTTCATAGCTAGATTCAGCGCCAATGCCTCTAAGTCCAAGCAGGCCACTTCGCGTAAGAAACTGCTAGACAAGATAACGCTAGACGACCTACAGCCTTCAACTAGAAGATATCCTTTCGTGGGCTTCAATATCGAAAGAGAAGTCGGAAAAGAGATACTGAGCGTAGAGAAGCTCTGCAAGACTATAGACGGGGTCAAAGTGCTTGACGACCTTAGCTTCACAGTGAACAAAGACGACAAGATAGCGCTTGTCTCGGAAAACGAGCTTGCCAACACTACTCTTTTAAAGATACTTTCCGGGGAGCTTGAGCCTGACAGCGGATCTTTCAAATGGGGTGTGACTATAACTACTTCTTACTTCCCTAAAGACAACTCAGCTTTCTTTGAAGGAAGCAAGCTCAACCTCATAGACTGGCTAAGACAGTACTCTGAAGAGAAGTCTGAAAGCTACCTAAGAGGATTTTTGGGAAGAATGCTCTTCTCGGGTGAAGAGGCACTTAAAAACGTAAGCGTGCTGTCTGGAGGAGAGAAAGTGAGATGTATGCTGTCTAAGATGATGCTTTCCAACTCCAATGTGCTTATGCTGGACCAGCCTACAAACCACTTGGACCTTGAGTCTATAACTGCTGTAAACAACGGGCTTAGAGACTACAAGAGCGTGCTGCTATTTACATCTCATGACCACCAGTTTATACAGACTATAGCTAATAGGATAATCGACATACGCCCTGACTCTGTGCTTGACAAGATGATGGAGTACGATGAGTTTATAGAGAAATATAAATAGAAAAATTTAATTAAATCGCCTCCGCAAGTGGTATAAAGACTACAGGAGGCGATTTTTATGTTTATCAAGAGATTTAACTATCAGCCTGGATGTGAGTGTTCTAATTTTGAGAATTCTGTATTCTACGAAGATTCTTTCAAAGGACTCGAAAAATACAAAGTGAATATACTGTACTACACCGATCCAATGTGCTGCGCCTGCTGGGCCATGGAACCGGTGCTCAGAAAATTAACAGAGGAGTACGGGAATCATTTCAACCTCGTGCTCAAGATGGGCGGGCTCTTAGAGGACTGGAACTGTGTTTCGGATTCAGATTTTTCAAAGCCTGAAGATCTGGAATCCCATTGGAAAGAGGTGGGGGATATGTACGGGATGCCTATAAGCGGTGCTGTATGGAGAAACGATCCACTTCACTCCTCTTACCCGCCGTCTCTGGCCTATATAGCCGCAAAAAAGCAAGGCGAAACACTGGCTCGCGTCTTCTTTAGGAAGTTGAGAGAATCTCTCTTCATATACGACGTAAACATATCCCTAGAGGAGAATTTGCTGGAAATAGCTTCGCTCTCGGGACTGGACGAATCCAGGTTTCTTTCAGATTTCAGAAACCCCAGGACGAAAGAGTCTCTGCACTCAGAGATCGCCGAGTCAAGGGCCTTGGGAATAAATACCTTCCCCACGCTTGTATTCATAGGTGACGATGACCGGAGCCACTCTATAAGTGGAGTGCGCCCCTATGAAACATATGTATTCCTGCTCAAGGAGATTATGGGATATCTGCCTGAAAAGAGGCGGCTCAACTACTCTCTCTCTGAGCTGTTTGAAAAGTACGACCTTCTCTCTCTCAGGGAGATCTCGTGTCTTACAGATCTGCCTATGCAGAGCGTGACTTCTGAGCTGGGCGACCTAGTCGTCAGGAAGGCTATAGAGCCTGTAAAGGTCCACTCTTCTTTTTACTGGAAAAAAGCCTCCTCTTAAAGAGGAGGTTTTTCTCTACCAGTCTTTCAGATCCGCTATCTTCTTCTTGTTTCTGAGCTTCCAAAGTGCCTTGGCCTCTATCTGCCTTATGCGCTCTCTAGTCAGGCCGTACTTCTGTCCTATCTCCTCAAGCGTCCTTTCATTCCCGTCTTCTATGCCGTATCTGAGTTTAAGTATATCTGCCTCCCTCTCCGACAGAGCCCTCAGTCCGAGCATTATATTCTCTCTGAGCAGGTTTATGGCTATCTCGTCAAACACTATGTCCTCAGAGTCGTCGCTCGATATTATATCCGAAAGCGATATGCTGTCCTCTTCCCCGATCTCTATGTCCAGAGAAGTCAGCCTTCCCCCGAATAGTTTCTCGTAGTCCTTTATCTCATTGTACCTGTCTCTGTCTATGTCCAGCTTCTCTTCTATCAAGTTCGCCTTCTCTTCTTCACCTATGTCCTCGTCAAGATCTTCCTCGAACTTTCTAAGCTTCAGCATCTGTTCCACCATGTATACAGGGATTCTTATTGAGTTGTTCTTGTTTGAGATCTCCCTCGTCATGCTCTGTTTTATCCAGTATAGCGCATAGGTAGAAAAGCTGTTGTTCTTAGATATGTCGAACTTCTCTATAGCCCTCATAAGCCCTATATATCCCATCTGGATCAAGTCGTCCTCGCTAAGGCAAGAGCCCTCTATTACCCTTGCATACTTTCTAGCCTGCTTTTTTAGCAGACTGTAGTTGACTATTATTATTATCTCCAGTATGTCCTTGTCCCCTGTCCGCTTATACTCTCTGATCAAATCTATATTATCCTTGAAAGTATAGTTTTCATAGTCTGCCTCTCTCATTCTGTTTATATAAGCATCTGAGCTCATTCCTATCACCTGCCTTCTAGTATATATACCCTTTATTTTTATTTTTCCCAAAAAATAAATAAATCGCAGAATATCTGCGACTATTTATTCATATACACTATTTCTCTGCCGGATATATTGGATTCTATCCAGGACTCCATCCTAGAACCCTTCATGATTTTTCCGGAAAGTTCTCTGTCATTGGTGTAGTAGAGCAGCTTGTCTTCGTATATATAGGCAACGTACATATCTCCGGTTTCATTTAGCTGCATTATGCCTGCGAGCTTTCCCTTTAAGTTAGATATGTTTCCCTCTATGGAGTGAAGACTGTTGCTGTTGTCTAAATCGACTCTCTTGGCATTCGGTATGCTCTTCACAAAATACGAATAACCTTCAGCACCTAAGAGATACCTCATGTTCCTGACTATGTCTCTGTCTCTTAAAATTGTACTGTAAGGATTTTTCCCTAAATAGCCCTTTAAGTTGGGGTACGCTATGACTTCTTCGGAGTCGGCAGCTTCTGATCCAGTCTGCTCTTTTTCCTCAAGCTTCTCGCTTTCCCCACTATCTTGATCCTTCGTGCCCTCTGCGTCCTTTTCGGTTGAAATCGCCGCACTTAAACTCTGTCCAGCTTTCTTCAGATCTTCTAGGTACTGCCCGAAGTCAAAGAAACCTCTAGAGGAAAACCTATAGCTAAACAGAAAAGACCCTACAAACACTACTGCCACCAGAATCGCCAGTGAAATGCCTGCTTTTCTATATCTCATAATTATCTCTCTTTCTAGATATCTTCTGAATCTCAACTATATCTTGGTCTCGTTGAGCACCTTGCTGAGCATCTCGTTGAGTCTTAGACACATTATGTCTTCATATCTGTATATCAGCATCTCGTCTTCATAAGTCTCCACCCTGTGCCTGAATATGTCCAGATTGTTTTCAAGCTTCTCTATCTCTGAATCTAAAAACTCAGGCGTTATATCTTCTTGTATGTCGTAGAAAGCCACTTTTCCCTCTCTAGAGTCTATGGCACTGACTTTTTCAAACTTGTCTTCTCTGTCGTTTACCATCAGGTCTATCTTAAAGCTCATCCACTGGTCCCCTGAAGTCACTATAAAGTGTATATAGTCAGCTATGTACAGCCGAATATGGTGTGAGTTAAGCTCGCAGTAGAAAGTCTCGTTCATCCTGTCGTTGTCGTACGACTGAGCTGGATAGTACTCTTTCTCGTCTAGATACTCCTTTATGACGTCTTTCTTTGTCATAAGGAAATCATGCTTTCTGCTTGAAATCTCTTTTAGAAGAGTGTCCCTCTCCTCTAGACCTCTTTTCAGCCTCATAAGCTTCTCTCTTATGTCATCATCATAGTCATTTATATATATTGTTGTAAGTTTATTCAAATTCATCTCCTCCTCGATATGTTAAATATACCCCAAATACTGCTCTATGAACAGTGAATTTACATATTTTCTTTGAGCTCTTTGTCTAGAAAATAGGATATAAAAGTCCTTATTACCACTATGCTTGCAAGCCTTATCATCTCTTCAGACGTAGGGTTCGCTATAGTCTCTATTATATCTGCCGCTATCAGAACCTCTAGCCCTAAAAGCAGATGTCCCCCTAGCCTCTGTCTTATATCCCTTCTCTTGGTCTGGGACGCTTCGCTGTGTAGATCTCGCTTTATCTCGTTTTTTATAAATCCTGTGAGCGCTACTGCCACTCCCCATATTATTATCATGGAAGCTGCCGCCCCTATTATTTCAGATATATGAGTCAAAATCTGCCTAGTAACTACCTCTATCAAGCCCTATCCCTCCATATACGCGAAAAAATAAGTGCTTTCGCACTTATTTTCTATAGTAGTTTCATCTCAAAGCTTGGCGGATTGGCCAGATGCTTCTTGACTGTGCAAAGCTCCATAGACTTCTGTATTGCATTTTTATACTTGTCTGGGAATCCCTCTGGAAGAGTCAGACTAAGTGTCATGCTGCCTATTAGTCCTGTCTCGGAGTCTCTTTCTCCGTCTAGCTCAAGCTTAAGACCTTCGGTACTCAGCTCCTTGCTTTGACAAAAGCTCACAGCGTATATGCCTGCGCAAGTCGCTATGGAAGCCAGGAAAAGGTCAAACGGCGACGGAGCCGAGTTCTCTCCTCCACCAGCCACAGGCTGATCTGTATTGATTGTAAACCCCTTAGTATGGGCATCCACTTTCTTCCCTCCAGGGAAGCTAACTTCTACCATTGCCATATAATCACCTCTATTTCAATTTTATATCTGTATAATACTATACCCATAATCCATGGCTTTTACCCGAATTTAGAATTTAACTTTCTCTTAATATAAACTTAATCTGAATCTGTTATATTCTTTTTAACAGACAAGCTAACGACTAAATTTTGAATATATACTCCTAAGAGGGAGAGCCAACTATCCAGCTCTCTCTCCTCCTTTTTTTGAGATGCCTTCATAAAAAGCCTCTAGGTAGAATTCATCCTCCGTTGTCAATTCAAGCTGGCACTCCGACTTAAGCTCTTCTAGCGAACCGTATTTTTCCGAAGTCTCTCCAAGCTCTATCATTCTGTAGAGCATGTCTTCCATCTCGGCTCTGCTGTAGGGGTCCTTGTGCGAAGTCACATATAATTCGCAGTCATAGCTCAGGATTCGATCTGATATTCTGCGCACGTTCTCAAGCGAATGGTACCTTCTCTCACCCCAGAAACCTCTGTATGTAGCATCCCCAAGAAACATTATCTTTTCATTCTCTACATATACAAGCGACGAGTCGTCCGAGTGATCTCCGCCTATATGCTCTACGATGCATTTCACTCCTCCTAGATCCAACTTAAGCTTTTTTTCAAAGCCTATATCAAGACCTGCTTGCTCCTGTGTTTTGCAAGATCCTAATGAGATCAAGTTCAAATATGGTATTCCACTTATATGGTCCCAGTGGTGATGCGTTATCGCCAAATACTTTATATTTTTGACGCCCATAGAATTTGCACATTCCAGAAACTCCTCAGCGTGATCTACAGAGCTGCCTGCATCTACCATAAGACTGCACTTCTCGCCTACAACAAGTCCAAGAGTTGGTCTAGCGCCGCTGTACTCCATGTAGTGAACTTTTCTGCTGTATGATTTCATAACTTCACCCCTAAATATTCTCTATCTGCCAGTCTATCTCGTCTCTCCCGGCCGATTTCAAGAAGCTGTTCGCCCTTGAAAAAGGCTTCGATCCAAAGAACCCCCTGTGTGCTGAAAGAGGGCTTGGATGTACCGACTCTATGACTAGATGTCTAGCTGTGTCTATTAGACTCTTCTTGGCCCTGGCGTTGTTGCCCCAGAGTATGAATACCATGGGATCCTCTCTCTTGCTTAAAAGCTCTATAATCTTGTCTGTGAGTATTTCCCAGCCTTTTCCGCGGTGGGAGTTGGCTTCTCCCGCCCTGACGGTGAGCACGGCGTTTAGCAGTAACACACCTTGATCTGCCCACTTCTTGAGGTATCCGTTGTTTGGAACGTAACAGCCCAGATCGTCTTCAAGCTCTTTGTATATGTTCTTGAGGGAAGGGGGAGTTGCAACCCCTTCCTTCACTGAAAAGCTGAGCCCGTGAGCCTGACCTTCCCCGTGGTAAGGGTCCTGTCCAAGTATTAGAACCTTTGTATCGCTGTAAGAGGTGTAGTCTAGTGCGCTGAATATGTCGTACATGCTTGGATATACAACATGATTTCTGTACTCTGATTTGAGGAACTCCCTCAGCTGGAGATAGTAGTCTTTTTCAAACTCCTCTCTCAGCATCTCGTTCCAGTCGTTTTTCAATTTCACTGCCATTTCATCACTCTCTTTCACTATTTCTTCTCTAGAAAGACAGAGACTCTGTAAACACCTTTACAGGGTACCATCTGTAGTGCTTAAAAGTAGTGTAGCCTAGCTTTTTGTAGAGATGCTCTCCTGCTTCTGAAGCCTGTAGAACTACAGCACTAGCCCCTCTGTCAAATCCTTCGTTTGTGGCTGATTGGACTATGTAGGCTCCAAGTCCCTCTCTTCGCTTCTCTTCGACTACGCCTACCCAATATATCCCGGCCATGTCTCCTGAGAGCACTGTGAGCGCCGAGGCCACTGGCTTCTCGCCTTCGTATATCAGCTTTGCGCTTACGTCCTGGGACTTAAGAGTCTCTATTTTTCCAAACATATGCTCTGCAAGCTCGATGTCTTTTTCAAAAGAACCAGAAACCACCTTCGCAAAGTCCAGCCTGTCTAGATCCGACTCCACCGATTTTATGGAATAGCCTGATTTAAGCTCTACACCTTCTATCTTCCTGTCTATGACCATGGCCGCCGAGCCAGGCTCTCTCTTTGGAGCGTATCCGCTCTGCTTAAGCAAATTCTCCAGCTTCTTGTTTTCTGATCCACTGACCCAGAACACGTAGTTCCGCTCGAGCGAATTGAAGTAGCTTTCCGCAGCCCTCATGGTTTCCGCCGCATATGAGTCGTCCAGGCAAATAGCCCCGTTTAAATGACCGTCCTCGCTGTCTTTCCCTATGGTGAATAGTACATATTTTGAATTCTCCACCACATCCCCTTCAGGCAGCACCGCGGCCCTAGATTTTATGGCCTGTATCAGGTTTTCATCTGCTTTCTTTGAAACCTTCTCTTTTTCCATTTTCAATCCCTACTTCCCCCTATTTCATATCCAATTTCAGTGTGACGGGACAGTGGTCGCTTCCCATGACTTCAGAGTCTATTCCCGCACAAGCTATATGCTCTTTCAGCCTATCTGAAACCAAAAAGTAATCGATTCTCCACCCGGCGTTGTTCTCTCTGGCCTTTCTCATATAAGACCACCAAGTGTATGCTCCTTCTTGCTCAGGATACAGCTTTCTAAAGCTGTCGGTGAATCCTGACTCTATTAGCTCTGTGAGCTTTCCCCTCTCGTCGTCTGTAAATCCGGCGTTTTTTCTGTTGCTCTTCGGATTTTTCAGGTCTATCTCGTTGTGGGCTACGTTTAAATCCCCGCAGATCACAACCGGCTTTATCTCGTCATATGATTTCACATGCTTCCTGAATATGTCTTCCCATACCATCCTGTAGTCCAGCCTTGCCAGCTCTCGCTGGGAGTTCGGAGTGTATACATTCACAAGGTAGAACGCTTCGAATTCAAGCGTTATTATTCTCCCCTCCAGCTCGTTCTCTGTTTCTCCAATTCCGTAGCTTACACTCAAGGGCTCCGCTTTTGTAAATACAGCTGTCCCAGAGTAGCCCTTCTTCTCTGCATAGTTCCAGTACTGAAAATACCCGTCCAACTCCAGATCTATCTGACCTTCTTGAAGCTTTGTCTCCTGAATACAGAATACGTCTGCATCCGCAGCTTCAAAGTAGTCCATAAAACCTTTTTTAACGCACGCCCTCAGGCCGTTTACATTCCAAGATACAAATTTCATAACATCCTCCATCTTTCGTTCTAGCTTTGCTTCTCATTCTACCAGATTTTCCAGGACTAGAGGTATTCGTTTGCGGAAAATTTAAGCCTTTCTATGGAAAAATTGCATTCAGCCAGTATCTCCGGCCAAATCCTGACCATCTCCTTGACTTTCTCCTTTATAGCTCTAGAGATTTCCTCCCAAGGGACCAGTTCCGGATCTGTCTTTTTCTCGCTGTCTTTCACCTCTCCATATGACCATCCAGTCTCTTTCTTGTGGTAGTACCATCTGTTGTGCTCGTACTCGGCCAGTATTTCAAGCTCGTTTTCAGTGAACTTTATCGGCCTAGGGTTTTCCTTTACATAGGATATGTCGTAGTGGACTGTGAGCAGAGCATTTGTGATATGCTTGGCCTGGTCTCTGCTCGAATTCTTGAGCTCCTCGTCCAACTCGTCCCATGGCTTTAGAAACTCCGGGTTTATGTCCTTGTTTATAAGCCTGTACCTCTCGTGTATCTCCATGGCTATCCTCTCCAGCTTTTCACTGTAGAAAGCGTCGTGCATCAGATGCCTGAGGAACTGGTCTTCGTCCACATGGAGCTTTAACTGCTCTTTTGAAGGAAGCTGGGACTGTCCCCATTTCTTGGCGTTAGTCAGCATGCTCATGTCAAGTATGGCCTCTATCGACCTGGACTCGTGCTTGTACCTCGAAACCTTCAAGAGCGCTCTAAGCACTCCGCTGTCTATCTTGGCCTTTCCGTTTTCCTCTAGCAGGTGTGGAGCTTTTAGCTCTATAAGCGTTCTGAGTATCACAGCCCTTCTTATTATATAGAGCTGGTCATATGAGTCGCTCACCTTGTTAGGCCCGAGTATGTTTACGTAACCCCTGAGCCTGCTCACAAAGTCAGGACCTTTTGCGTCCCTGAACTCCGAACCCTCCTCGCAGAATTCATCGTATGTGCTGCTTGTCCCTCCTGCAAACACGAATATAGCTCTGCCTATAGGGTGGACCGAGTCTCCATCCCTGAACTCCCCGTCCTGCATCGGAGCCAGCAGGTATTTCAGCCATCCCAGCTTCCCTCCGAAAGCCGAGTCGAATTCGTCAAAGAACACCAGCGGTATCTTCTGCTGAAGCGACAAGTCTCTCACCTTATGAAAGGCTTCCGCCAGATTGTCTATGTCCCTGAACTGCGAGAGATTAAAATTCAGCTTCTCTATCCTGTTCGGGGCGATGCTCTTGGCTATCTCCGTGACCCCGAAAGACTTTCCAGATCCAGGTGTTCCAAATACCGCTATAGAGAGCGGCCTTGCCACCGACTTGCTGGAGATATACTCCTCCATGAGGTTCTTTATGCTTCTGTAGCTCTCTATCTCTGTCCTGTCCACAGATTTCAGATTCCCAAACTTGGATACAGGTACAAACTTTAATACATCCTTGTCTCCGCATTTGACTATATCCTGAGCTATCTGGGCTATGCTCGCAGAGCTCTTATCTTTCAATATATACCAGTCTAGGTATGAATCCATGTCCATGTAGTTTGGGATTCTCACGTCCTGAACATGCTCTTTCAGCACGTAGTCCGACTTTGCGCTCCTGAATATCTCGGGGCTCGGAAAAGGGCAGTCTTTGCACATGCTTCCGAAGCCTTCTACGTAGTATTTATTGGAGGCCACCATCCCAAGCCTTATCCCCTCGTCTATGGCCATGTCCAAGCTCTCCTTGTTGTAGTTCATCTCCAGTATGCTCTTCGAGAGTCCGGAGACAAAACAGGAAGTCAAGCCGTAGATTTTGCCTCTCTCTTCCCTTATAGTCTCGCCTTCAAAGGCGTAAGGCAGGAAGTAGAGCTTGTACTCCACGACGCTCTCATTCCTGTAGTATATGGCCCCTTCAAGCCCAAATGGAACTACAAGGTGTTTGCAGTTCAGCAAAAAAGAAAGTCTGGGGTTGTTGTTCAGCTGCCATACGAAGTCCTGTGAAGTCTTCTCCCAAGACAGACTCTTGCTTATGTTGACGCCTTTCAGTCTCAAGTCGTCGCTGTTTATGACTATGACCGTATTTTCCAGATGGTTCTTCTCCAAGTGCTTCCAGAGGGGATTCGAGTCTATGGGGTTGTTCATCTTGTATATTATGGTAGGACGCTTCCCCTCTGTGACTATGCCCTCTGGCCAGTACTCCGGCGACTCGTTGAATCCGTTGTTCTCGTCGTCTATTATTATCAGCTTTGAATCCGGGTCATCCTGCTCTATCTTCAAGAGCTTTGGCCTGCCGCCGAAGGGCTCGGAGAACCCTAGAAATCGCTTCACTCTGTAGACTTTTTTCTTGGGCGTCTTGGGGTGCTTTGGGTACTGCTCCAGCTCCGCCGTAGAGCTCAGGAACTCCCCAAGGCTGTCAAAGTCTATTTCGTCGAGTTTGGGCGAAACCACGTTTGCCCCGGTGGATATGCCCACAAACTTTGCAAGCAGCAACGACTCTCCAGGCCTAGAAACGCTGTGGACATGCGAGTAGCCTTCCCAGTTATGCCCGTGTATCTCCTTGGGCTTTGTGATCCACTGCGTTCTATTTATGCTTATGTCACCTGAAACCACTATGTTGAAATTGCCGTAGTTTCGCTCCATCTTAATCTTCCTCTGCCCTTATCATCTCCACTCTGTAGCCGTCAGGATCTGTCACAAAGTAGAATGTCGGCGGAGTTCCCGGAAGCCCGCTTAAGTTTGTAACACTGTATCCCATCTTTTCATGCTTCTCTCTCGCGCCTTCAAGGTCTTCAACTTCCACTGCTACATGGCTGTATCCATTTCCTATGATGTACGGCTCTTTCTGATCGTAGTTGTAGGTAAGCTCCAGCTCGTACTTTCTGTCTTCGTCGCTCAAGTACACCAGTGTAAATCCATGTTCGGGGAAATCCTTTCTCCTGGTCTCCACTAGCCCTATGGCGTTTTTGTAAAACTCAAGTGATTTCTCTAAATCCATAACTCTTATGCATACGTGCAGCATCTTAACTTTCATATCTGTTCATCTCCTTTAATTCTTACTTACTCAATATTATACCCTCTCAATAAAATTATATTGGTCTATCGGGAGAAATTACTCCTCATTTTATTGTATAATGTCTAAAAGAAGATTTATAGGTGGTGTTTTTCATGTTTGAAAACTTGTATTCTGAACTTCTAGAAGCTCTAAGCCATGGCGAAGAAGTCGCACTGGTAAGCTATATGAACCCTGAAAGTCCAAATTCAGGCTCTATCGTAGGCAAGAAGCTAGTCTCCCGTGCCCAGTTAAAAAACGGACCAGGTGAGTCGGGACTATCCCCTGAAGCAGAGCTTATATATGAAAGCTTCAACACAGGTGTTCCTCAGTCCAGAAATATAGATGGAAGATTTATAATGGTAGAGCCTTATTTCCCTAAGCCAAGGCTTATAGTCTTTGGAGGTGGCCATATAGCAAAGCCCCTTTCAGAGCTTGCAGCTAAGTCGGAGTTCGACGTCACAGTTGTAGACGACAGGCCTATGTTTGCCAACAGCGGCCGATTTCCAGAAGCCCAAAATGTGATCTGTAAGAGCTTTGAAAACGCTTTCGACGAGCTAAAGCTCAGAAGCTCGGACTTTGTGGTGATAGTCACTAGGGGCCATGTGCACGACGGAATCTGCATAAGAGAAGCTCTAAACCACGAGCTATCATATCTCGGCATGATCGGCTCTAAGCGAAGGGTCAAGGGCATGATGGACACACTGAGAGAAGAAGGCTACTCCGAGGAAAGGCTTACATCTGTTTCTTCTCCTATTGGGCTTGATATCGGCGCTGTAACCCCTTTTGAGATAGCTGTGTCTATAATCGCGGAGGTCATAGAGTACAGACGGCTCCGAAACGGTGGAAGAGACAGTGCCAGAAACAAGAAGTTCAACTGGCCCGAGTTTGATAGAGAGGTGCTTGAGACCATGTGTGCTCCAGATAAAAACAGAGCGCTTGTGACCATAATCTCGTCTAAAGGCTCTGTGCCTAGAAAGGCCGGAGCCAAGATGGTAGTCTACCTCGATGGAAGACTGCTTGGAAGCATAGGAGGTGGCTGCAGCGAAGCCGGTGTAATAACTCTTGCAAGGGATATAATAAGAGACAAGGGCTACTGCATATCATCTGTAGATATGACCGGTGAAGTGGCCGAAGAGCTGGGCATGGTCTGTGGCGGAGTTATGGACGTATTGATAGAGTCATAATTTAATCCGACAAAGACATTCTGTGATATAATATTAATTACAAAAACTTAATTCAATATATTGGAGTGATTTCTATGAGCAATACGGTAAACATCGACTGGGATAAACTTGGATTTGACTACATCAAAACAGAGTATCGCTATATATCTGTCTGGAAAGATGGAAAGTGGGACGAAGGAACTCTTACAACAGACAATACGCTTCACATAAGCGAGGCCTCCACTGCACTTCACTACGGACAACAGTGTTTCGAAGGTCTCAAGGCCTATAGAAGAAGCGACGGAAAAGTACAGCTCTTCAGACCTGACGAAAATGCCAAGAGAATGAACAGAAGCGCTGAAAGGCTTCTGATGCCGGAGGTTCCTGTTGAGAAGTTCATAGATGCCTGCAAACAGGTTGTAAAGGCAAACGAGGGATATGTTCCGCCATACGGAACTGGAGGGACTCTATACCTCAGACCTTTCCTTATAGGTGTTGGAGACAATATAGGGGTCAAAGCGGCTCCGGAGTATATTTTCTCTGTGTTCTGCGTGCCAGTTGGCCCTTATTTCAAGGGCGGAATGACTCCTGTAAACTTCCTTGTTTCAGACTACGACAGAGCTGCTCCTTACGGAACTGGGGCGGCCAAGGCAGGCGGAAACTACGCGGCCAGCCTTTATCCTCTTTTGAAAGCGAAGGAAGCTGGTTTTGCAGACTGCATCTACCTAGACCCTGCTACGCATACTAAAATAGAGGAAGTTGGATCTGCCAATTTCTTTGGAATAACAAAAGACGACAGGTTTATAACGCCTGCTTCTCCGTCCATACTCAGAAGCATCACTAGGATATCCCTTATGGATATAGCCCGCGACTATCTGAAGCTGGAAGTTGAAGAGCGCGACGTGCCTATAACCAGCCTTTCAGACTTCAAGGAGGCTGGAGCTTGCGGCACTGCGGCAGTTATCACTCCTATAGGTGGAATAAAGCACGGTGACGACTTCCACGTGTTCTACAGTGAAGAGGAAGTTGGGCCTGTTACAAAGAAGCTATACGAGACGCTTTGCGGAATTCAGTTTGGAGATATCGAAGCTCCTGAAGGCTGGATATTCGAGGTTTAGAATTCAAAAGACGGACCCTGATGGGGTCCGTCTTTTTTATGCTCCGAAGTGCTCTTTTATCGAATTTGCTGCCACGTCTGTCATAAAGTCCATGTCATCTTGATCCACAACATACGGGGGCATAAAGTATATTATATTTCCCAGCGGCCTAAGCAGCACGCCTTTCGTGACTGCTCTCTTGTATATCTCGTACCCCACTCTCAGATTGGGGTCGAACCCTAGCTTGTTCGCCCTGTCTGATACAAGCTCTATGGCCCCTATCATCCCTAGCTGGCGGTATTCGCCTACCTGCTCTATGTTTTTTATCTTCTGGGTCACCATATCGTACATAGCCTTGGACTTTTCCCGGTTTTTATCTAGTATGAATTCGTCCTTGAATATATTAAGCGACTCCACCCCAACTGCACACGAAAGCGGATTTCCCGTGTAGCTGTGGGAGTGTAGAAACGACTTCATCTTGTCGTAGTCATCGTAGAAAGCTCTGTATATCTCGTCTGTGGTGACTGTCAAGGCCATGGGAAGGTACCCTGCCGTAAGCCCTTTCGACAGGCAGACTATATCAGGCACTATTTTGGCATGGTCTATTCCAAACATCTTCCCTGTCCTTCCAAAGCCCACCGCTATCTCATCTGCTATAAGGTTTATTCCGTAGCAAGTGCACAGCTTCCGCAGCTTTTCAAGGTATTTAGGGGAGTATATATTTATTCCCCTTGCACACTGCACCATGGGTTCCACTATTATCCCGCTTATATCCTTATGCTCTCTTGAAACCCTCTCTTCCATAAGCTCAAAGCACTCGGCCTCACAGCTCTCTCTTCTAAGCCCGTATCTGCACCTGTAGCAGTCCGGCCCTTCCACTCTTTTCACGTCTAAAAGCATGGGGCTGTATATGTCGCTGTAGAGACCCACTCCGCTTACAGACAGCGCCCCTATAGTCTCGCCATGGTAGGCCCCCTCCAGAGACAGAAACTTTGTCTTTCCGCTCTGGCCAGTCTGCATATGGTATTGAAAGCTCATCTTGAGCGCGATCTCCACAGCAGAAGAGCCGTTGTCGCTGAAGAAGACCTTGGAAAGCCCGTCCGGCAATAGCTCAACCACCATCTCAGACAGCTCTATTGCGGGGCTGTGCGAAAAATTGGCGAATATCGCATGCTCCAGCTTGTCCACCTGAGCTTTCAGCGCCTCGTTTATCCTCTTGTTCGAATGTCCAAACAGATTCACCCACCATGAGGACACAGCGTCTAGATAGCTTTTCCCGTCCACGTCGTAGAGATAGGCCCCCTCCCCTCTCGCCAGCACTATCGGAGGGAAGTCCTCGTAGTCCTTCATCTGCGAGCAAGGATGCCATATATGTTTCAAGTCCCTCTGCTGAAGCGATTTCATTTCATCGCTGTAAAAACAGTTTTTCAACGTCTTCCACCCCCTTGAATTCAGTTATGACCTCTAGTCCAGTGTACGCCTCTACGACTCTCTTGTTGTCTTGCTCAAACTCGCTGCCTGCATATCTATTCGCAAATATTGACCTTACCTCTATTCCCTTTGACTTCAGGAATTCATAAGACAGCAGCGTGTGGTTTATTCCACCTACCCTCAGCTCGGTCACGAGTAGCACCGGGACTCCCAGCTCAAGCATCATCTGCCACATGTAGTACTCTCCCCTTACGATCGGAACCACAATGCCTCCAGCGCCCTCTACAATTATGTAGTCGGCATTTTCCGCCATATGGTTGTAGTCGTCAAGTATCTTTGCTCTCGATATCTCGACTCTTTCCAGCTCAGAAGACAGATGCGGAGAGCAGGGCTCCTTCATGGTGTAGCTGTTGGCCACTCTGATCCCGCAGCCTGACAATTCGTCTGTGTCTCCGTATCCTCCACTCTGCACAGGCTTGTAGTATACGGCGTGCTTTCCTGATTCTACTAGCTTCTCTGAGATAGCTCTAGAGACTACAGTCTTTCCTATGTCTGTATCTGTTCCCGTTATAAATATAGACTTCTTCAATTCCTCACCTCTCCACAGTTACGTAAATGCAGTGGTAACTGGCTCTTATCTTTTCTTTTTCCCTGTAGCTTTGATCGTATATCTCCATTGTGCGCTTTATAATTCCAGGGCTGTTTGTAAGCATGTCGCTTTTGCTGTTGGCGCCTATCTTCTTTATGGAGTGGAGAAATTCTTTCGACGAATCAAAGTACTCGTACTCCATCTTCTCTTCTAATTTTATTTTGCATTTAAGCCCGATTGACTTGGCGCTGCGCTCAAGCATCAGTTTAAGTTCTGGCAAACTGTAAAAGCTCTGTCCCAGTCTCGCTCCGTCGAACGAGTTTTTTTCTAGTCTTGCCTTCTTGAAAGCTTCGTTTAGCTCCCAGAAGTTCTTTTCCCCAAAAGTCGAAAACGTCATGAGCCCTCCTGTCTTCAAGCATCCAGTCAGCTTGGAGAACGTGGACTCTATTTCATTTAACCACTGAAATGTGGCGTTTGAAACGATCAAGTCGTATTCGCATTCAAAGTTGGCACTCTCTACATCTTCACAGCGAAACTCGACTATCTTGCCAAACTTCTTGCTTGACTCTTCTATCATCCCCGGGGCTATGTCTAGAGCGTGTAACTTAGGATTTTCAAGCTCTCGCAAGAGGAGTCCTGTCAGATACCCTGTGCCGCAGCCTATCTCCAGTACATCCAAGTTGCTCTGTTTTTTTGCAGCAGCTTTCACTTCCCCGATCAGCTTCTGAGACATCTTCTTCTGCACAAGAGCGTAGCTGTCATAGCTGGATGCGCTTGCGCTGAACCGCCTGCGCAGAGAATTTTTGTCTATCATGCGTCATCTCCCCTATCCATAAACTCCTCTATATACTTAAAGCAAAGCTCCTCTTCAGTCAAGAAAGGGACATGCCCACATCTCTCTATAGTCTTTAACTCAAAGCTGTTCATATTTCTCTCCGCCATGTACTTTGACGCCTCTACTGGCACTATCATATCCGCTTCACCGTGCACCATCAGCGTAGGGACGCTTAAACCCTGAACGATCTCCCTCAAGTCTGTTTTTTTGAGGTATTCGAGCCCCAGTTTAAGCTGCTCTATATCTTGAGCCTTCAAGTTATCTAGCCCTGACTTGTCCAAGTTTCTCTCTATTTCGCTTTCAGAGAAAAGACTGGATCTGAACGAGCTCACTGTCTCCTCGCCTCTCAAGTCCAGATTCCTTATCATCCTGTCCAGAACCTTGGCTCCCCATCCCGCCCTGTACCCACTCTCTTTGTCTTGGGTAAACCTAGAGGTGGGTGATATCAGTATCAGCCGGTCCAAGGGCTTATATAGCTCTGCCGCAAGTTCAAGGGCCACAATCGCACCTAGCGACCACCCCAGTAGACTTACACTTCTAGCTCCTGCTTTTGAGATATGTTCACTCACCCTGTCTTTGAAGGATTCTGTAGAGCAAATGCCCTCCCAGTCCAGATGCTCTATTTGAAATCGACCTGAAAGCGAATCCGAGAAACTCCCCCAGATATTCTTGTCCATGCTCCACCCCGGAAGCATTATCAGATACGGCTTATCCATCTGCACCAACTCCTCTTGTTATTCCAAGCTCTGCTCCTAAATCTTTCAAAACCTCCAGCGCCCACTCCAGTTCTTCTCTCTTGTGGGTCGCCATTATTGTCACCCTCAGTCTGCTTGTGTTTTTAGGAACCGTAGGCGGTCTAATGCACGGTATGTAGATTCTGCTCTCCATAAGCCTCCGGCTGAACTCCATCCCCAGGTCTGAATCTCCCACCAGTATGGGTATTATAGGTGTAACTCCATCTGGAACTGAAAAGCCCATAGCCTGAAGTTCAGCCCTGAACCATGCGCTGTCTATCCTTAGCTTCTCTCTTGAAAAGCTTTCGCTTTCCACTATAGATATGGATGCTAGCGCTGTAGCCAATGTGGCAGGGGACAGCGCTGTAGAGTAGACGAAGCTCTTGGCCCTATGCCTCAGGTATTCCACTATCTCTTTTCTGGAAGCTATAAATCCCCCTTCTCCCCCCAGCGCCTTGCTGAGCGTCCCCATCTGAATGTCCACTTCTCCTTCCAGCCCCAAATACTCCTCTGTGCCTCTTCCATGCTTTCCTATGACACCTGTGGCGTGGGCGTCGTCAACCATAGTCATAGCCCCGTGACGCTTGGCTATGCGCAGTATGTCTTTAAGAGGGGCTATGTTCCCATCCATGCTGAAAACTCCGTCTGTGACCACAAGGTTGTTTTTGCCCTTGTACCGTTTCAGTTTTTTCTCCAGGTCCTTTATGTCGCAGTGTTTGTAGACCACGAATTTAGCTTTGCTCAGCCTGCACCCGTCCACTATGCTTGCGTGGTTCAGGCGATCCGAGAACACTGTCCAGCTCTCGTCTGTAAGGCCAGATATAGTCCCTAGATTCGCCATATATCCGGTGTTGTAGACCATGCCACACTCTCTTTTTTTGAAGCTTGCTATCCTCTCCTCAAGCTCCCTGTGGAGTGCCATGCTTCCCGTGGTCAGCCTGGACCCTCCACTCCCTACACCGTACGTTTTTACGGCCTCTATTGCAGCTTCTTTCAGCCGCTCGTCATTGCACAGCCCCAGGTAGTTGTTAGACGAAAGCAGTAGCACTCTTCTCCCGTCTATTACTGCACTGGAGCCTTGCGCCGAATTTATATACCTTAGCTCCCGATATCCTCCGCTTCGCTTTATATTTTCAATCTTCTGCCCTATCGAATCCATCTTTTCCTCCAAAACAGCTATGTAGTTAGAATAAAATAAGTCTATTTTAAAAACCAGTCATTGTCAACCTATTTTATTATTTAAGTTGACAATCATTTTTGATATAATGTACTTATCAATTATATCGGAGGTGCTTGGAATGAATTATGCTTTTAGCTATTCTACTTGCGCAGGTGATGTGGTGATTGTGGAAGACGGCAGCTCTGTAACATCTATCTTTTTCGGAAACGACATTCCCCCAGACGCAGTCTATTCCGAAACCCCTCTCTTGAAAAAAGCCTTCAACCAGGTACAAGAATACCTGCGAGGCGACAGGAGGGAATTCAGCTTACCAATAAAGCTTGAGGGAACCGACTTCCAGAAAGCTGTGTGGGACGCTCTCCTATCCATTCCATACGGCGAGACGAAAAGCTACAGCGAAATAGCTTCAGCTGTTGGGAATCCACGTTCTCAAAGAGCTGTAGGCTCTGCTTGCTCTAAAAACCCCATTCTCTTGGTGGTCCCTTGCCACCGTGTAGTGAGCTCATCTGGAGCCACTTCAGGGTATGCGGCAGGAGTGGCTTTAAAAGAGAAGCTCCTGGAACTTGAAAAAAGAATTTCTCAAAGTTTTGATTCAAGTCACATAGTATAGGTATATTTAGTAATATAATGTATCTATATTGATATGGAGGGGATAATCATGAGTGAAGAAAACAGAACGAGTATAGACACCTCTCTTTCCCTTGGAGAGATAGTGCTGAGTTTTCCGGATTCTGTAGAGCTATTCAACATGTACAAGCTGGACTACTGCTGCGGAGGTGACCAGAAGCTTTCGGAAGCTTTCGAGGATTTGAAGGGCGAAGGCGTGGACACAGATAAGCTGCTTGAAGAGCTAAACAGAAAGTACAGCGCTTTTCTTGAAAAGAAAGAAGAGATAAGAGACTGGAGAAGTGAAACTCCATCGGGCCTTATAGAGCATATACTGAACACACACCACGTATATACAAAAAAGACGTTGCAAGAGCTCGACGACATGGTTTTAAAGATCTTGAAGGTTCACTTCAAGGATTATAGCGAAGAACTTCTAGTGGTTCACTCTCTCTTCGGTTCTCTGAAGACAGAACTTGAAGCTCATCTCATAAAAGAAGAAGAACAGCTTTTCCCAATGATCTTGAGCTATGAAAGCAGCAGCGACGAGTCTCTGCTCTCAGATATAAGAAAGTTCATCTCTGAAACCGAGTCAGAGCATGACGCTGCAGGGGATATTCTAAAGGAGCTTGAAGAGGTGACAAGAGACTTCACTCCACCTGATGGAACCTGCACCACTTTCAAGAGGGCTTATATGACTCTTGATGACTTGGAAAAAGATATCTTTACACATATACATCTCGAAAACAGCGTGCTTTTCAAGATGTTTTAGAAAGCCAGACATAGAGACAAAGCTCTATGTCCGGCTTTCTTGTTTTCAATTTTTCTAAAGGAGGAGATTTTTTGTTGAAAATAGGATGCCACCTGTCCACTTCCAAAGGCTTTAAAGCCATGGGAGTTCAGGCGCTCAACATAGACGCAAACACGTTTCAGTTTTTCACCAGAAACCCAAGAGGAGGTAAGGCAAAGGCCATAGACGAATCCGATGTAGAGTCTCTGCTTGAGATAGTCTCAGAGCATGAGTTTGCATCTCTGCTGGCTCACGCACCGTATACGCTAAACCCCTGCTCCAACTCTGAAAGCACAAGGGAGTTTGCGCTTCAGGTCATGGAAGACGACCTTCGCCGTATGGAGTACCTTCCTGGAAACCTCTACAATTTTCACCCTGGAAGCCATGTGAAGCAAGGTGTAGATCTGGGCATAGAGCTTATAGTTGAGACGCTGAACAGCGTGCTTAAGCCCGAGCACAGGACGACCGTACTGCTGGAGACCATGTCGGGAAAGGGTACAGAAGTCGGAAAGACTTTTGAAGAGCTCAAGAGGATTATAGACGGTGTAAAGCTCTCAGACAAGATGGGAGTCTGCTTAGACACCTGCCATGTCTACGATGCCGGCTACGACATAGTGAACGACCTAGATGGAGTTCTAGCTGAGTTCGACAGCATCATAGGGCTTGAAAAACTTAAAGCCATTCACCTAAATGACAGCAAGAACCCGTTCAAGAGCCATAAAGACCGCCACGAAAAGATAGGAGAAGGCCATATAGGCTTTGAAGCAATAGAGAGAATTGTGAACCACTCTGCTCTTCGCGATCTGCCGTTTTTCCTTGAAACCCCAAATGAGATACCTGGATACGCCGACGAAATACGTGCGCTTAGAAGCGTATATCGCTAGGGACGGATAATATGAGACTCTATTTTCTGATAATGGCCCCTATCTTCCTAGGCCTTTTTATGTATGTCCACCCTCTTAGAAAGCTACAGAATGCCACTATCTTGGTGCAGTCAATTATGCTCTGGGTAGCTTTCGGGAACTTCTTTTCCATAAAGATGTCTGGATCTCCTATTACAGCTAGTCTAGGGGATGACAGTGTGCTTGGGATAGCCCTTCAAAGCGACCTTGTCTCGTCAGTATTTGTCATACTTATAACAGCGCTGTTCTTGATATTCAGCATATACCTCTACGACAGCTTGCTTGAAAACGAGATGTTCCTCTTTCTCTTTTTCTCAGTCGAAAGCATGATAATACTGACTTTCCTTTCTTTGGACCTTTTTAATGTTTTTTTGGCAATCGAAATTTCGACCATACTCGCCGCGCTTCTCATAACTCTAAAGCGAGAGCGGCGCTCCATGTATGACGGAATGATTTTTCTGATGACCAATACAGTGGGAGCCCTGTTCTTCCTCCTGGGAGTCGCAATGCTCTACAAGACTTTCGGAGTTTTAGACATATTCGAGATAAAGAAGCTTATGTACGGTGTTTCTCCGCGAGCAGTTTTGATTCCATACTCGCTTATAATGACAGGGATTTCTGTCAAATGCGCTTTTATGCCTGTGTTCAGCTGGCTTCCAAAAGCACATGGAACTCCTGGAGCTCCGCCTGTAGTGTCCGCTATGCTCTCTGGAGTTTATATAAAAAGCGGACTATATATCTACATAAAGCTGAGGGACATGTTTCTTCCGGCCGTGGATATGGACGAGTTCTTTATTCTAGTCGGACTGCTGACTTCTGTGCTGGGAATTGTATTCGCACTTATGCAGGTCGACATGAAGCTGATACTGGCTTACTCCACCATATCCCAAATGGGGCTTATACTTGTGGCCGTATCTATAAGCGACAGCTACACCAAGGCTGGAGGTCTTCTTCACATAATGAACCATGCCATGTTCAAGTCGCTGCTCTTTATGGCCTCTGGGATGATAGCCTATCAGTACAAGACACGGAATATAAACAAGATACGCGGTGTCTTCAGAAAGCTTCCTATCACCAGCTTCGCCATGATATTTGGGATACTTGGAGTGACCGGTGCCCCGCTTCTAAACGGAAGTCTCTCTAAGTACTTTATACAGTCCGGCATAAAAGGCGCTTGGATAGAGTCTTTTATGGTGTTCATAAACTTCGGGACAATGCTCTACTTTGTGAAATTTGGAACTATGCTGATACCAAAGCCAATCTGCAATACCACTGAAAGCGAAAACCCTTACAGAGAGCTTGCGCTGGGGCTGCTTGGGATGGCTTGCCTCTTAACAGGACTTGGGGCGTCGTTTATCTCTAGCTATTTTCTAGACATACATGTAGAAGTGGATATCTACTCTTATCTAGAGAAAGTCGCCCTATGGATAGTTCTAATAGTGATTAGCTTGATAGTATACTCTTTATTTGTGCACAAGAGACCATTTTTTGAGGAATCCCCAAGAATAGACCTTTCTTTTAACAATATCTCACTTTCAATAGTGATACTGTTTTTTGTAATTCTAGGTTCGGCATACTTTACAATATAAAAAATCCAGCTCAATGCAAGCTGGATTTTTTACATGCTCTTAGCTATTTAATTGAAAAGTAAATCATCTTTGCAACTTCCGACCTTTGAGCGCTGTTCCCCGGTCTGAAAGTCTTGTCGTCATACCCGTTTACTATTCCCTTCTCCACAGAAAGCGCCACATATGGAGCTGCCCACTCCGGTATGCTGTCTTTGTCAGCAAAGTCCACCGGGTAGCTAGAATCCTGCTTTAAGCTTCGTCCTATTATGGTTACTATCTCGGCCCTGCTTATGTTGGCCTTTGGATTAAATCTCTTGTTTCCATCTTCGTCTACATATCCTTCTATTATGCCTGCCTCGTAGGCCGCATATACATATGGCTTAGCCCATTCGTCTATATAGCTGTCGTCTGCAAACTTAAAGCTGCTGTTTGAAACTATGTCTATGTTCTGCGAAGCCACTATCAGCTTTGCGAACTCCTGTCTAGTTATATTGCTTTCAGGATAATATCTGCGAGCTCCGCTTCCGTCTATCGAGCCGCTTACAACTCCCATCTCATAGAGCTTCATGACGTACTCTTCACTCCAGTTACCCTTCAAATCCTTGAAGACAGATTTGTCTTCCACAGGTTTTTCTGGTTCTTCTCCTGGGTCGACTACAATGTTTCCGTAGATTGCAGTTATATCGTCTATATAGATTGCGCCTGCTCCCTTTTTGCTGGTGCTCGTCTCCATATACCTCACGATTAAGTCTAGTTTTATAGGAGCCACCTTGCCTTCAGGAATCTTTGCCTCCACGTACTTCCAGCCTGTCCAGTCGACTCCTGGACTTGAAGTTGTAAAGTCCACTGTAAATGGTTCGTTGTTGCCGTCTCTAAATTGAGATCGAAGCCAATGTCCTTTTCCGTCCCCATATACCCACATGCCGACTTTAGTTGGGTATTCAGGTATATCTATATAGCTTTTGGCCTTGGCGTAAACGCCTGAAGTCCCCGGCTTGCCCGTGAAGTCGTAGGATATTTTCATCGAGCTGTTTCCACTTCTCACCGGCGCTCCTGAAGCTTTAGACGCAAGTGATAAGTCTATGCTGTTGTACTCTGCGCCGGCTTTTATCCACTTGTCGACTCCGCTTTCAAACCCCTCCAGCGAAACCGGCAGCTTTCCAACGCTCACCTTAACTTCTGTTTTGACGCCTCCAATCGTCGCGACTACCTTCCCATTTAATCCCGATTTGTCTTTGGCCGTAAAAACTCCGTTTCCATCCACTGTGCCTATATCGCCTTCGACAGTCCAGGTAAAGGAGCTGTCGCTTACAACCACTTTTTTGCCGTCAACATAGGCCTCTGCATTCAAGTCTATTTTCTTTCCAGGGTCTACAGATACAGAGCTGTGAGACAGCTTTATCTCGTCTACCTTTGAAACTACCTCTACAGGTATCTCTCCGGCCGCTCCGCCACTTAGCGCTTTTATCTTTCCGCTTGCACCTGAGCTTGAAGCCTTAAATCTACCCGTACTGCTTATCTCTCCTACTCCGCCTTCTGTAGCCCAGAACACAGTGTCGCTTATCTGGGCTGGAT
Source organism: Andreesenia angusta (assembly GCF_001855385.1). Classification (NCBI taxonomy): domain Bacteria; kingdom Bacillati; phylum Bacillota; class Tissierellia; order Tissierellales; family Gottschalkiaceae; genus Andreesenia; species Andreesenia angusta. The sequence goes on from NZ_MKIE01000001.1 coordinate 389,099, forward strand.
TGTAGTACTTATCCGCACCTTTCACGCTCAAGCTGTATTCACTTCCCGCGAATACTCTGAGCTTGGAAGGCGATATGACAAGTTTCTCAAGCGCGCCGCTAGGAGCTGTGCTTATAAATAAAAGCCCATTTGCGTTCGCTCTCTCTTTTCCGTCGGAAGGCCTGTTTACAAGCGATACACCTTCTTCACCAGGCTGTCTGGTGGCAAAAGTTGTAGATCCTCCTCCGTCAAGGTTCAGGGCGTTTACAACTCCCATCTCCTTCATCATGACTGCCAGATCTCTAAGCGATATGCCCTCGCTGAATCCTGCTTGCCTTCCATCTACAGCCAGTGCAACTATCTTGCCGTCTGACTTTACACCTATTGCCGTTCTAGGATTTTTCGTATTGTCCAGCCCTTCTTGGACTACTCCATTTTTCAGAAGTATATCCCTTCCTCCAATGGCTTCAACCGTGTTGGCCCACTGTCCATCTACCTTGAAGTCCATGCTGACTGTTTCGCCTACCTTCAGTTTTCTGAGCTTGTCTCTCTTTTCTCCATGCCCAGACAGCACCACAAATCCATCTCTAAGCGCGGCACTTCCTTTCTCGTCTATTATCTCCACTACCTCGGCCGTCATAGTCTTTCCAGCTTCTGGTCTGCCAGATAAGACTTTAAGCACCACTTCTGTTCCGTATTCATTTGTCCTCGTGTTCTCAGCGTATTTAGGAGTGTAGAGTATCAAGTCTGAGACGCTTCTATTTTTGTTCACATGGTTTATCTTTACCTTCTCTGTCGCCATGCTGTCTGCCGAAAAGCTTATGTCAAACTCAGGCGTGCCTATGACTGTATAGTCGCTTTTGTTGAAGCCTATAGCATGCCAGTTAGATGAAGTGGCCACTATCTCGCCGTCCATTATCATCATGCCTATAGGTATGCCTGACGGGATATCGTAAAAGTCTCCATTTATAGCTCCTACAACTGGGTTTCCGCCAGTGTAGAACGTGTTTGCCATTCCTGTAGTAGTCTGATGGCCTGCGAGCTTCCCGTTTGAAAGGCTAGTCGCCACCTTGAAGTACTCGTTGTAAGGGTCCATCTCCAGCTTGTACACTTTCTGGACTCCAGAGCTTCCTTCCACCTCGTATATAGTCTGATGCATATCGGGGCCTATTGTCTTAGTGCTCTCGTCCACCACTCTCCCAATCGAAAGTGACTCTCCGGAAGCAAACGCCACCTCCTGTAAAACAGCTATATTTCCTGCACTTCCAAGCATAATTGCCGCTGAAAGAGCTACCGCAATACCTCTTTTAATCTTTATTCTAAAGCTCAACTCTCCACATCCTCTCCGTTTATTTTCGCCTTCAATTTTTTTGCAAATATATCTATTTCTTTCTCGTTAAGAGTTGTATAGTCTTCTTTTATCTGAAAAACTTTTTTGAACAAGAGCTTTTTTATAAACCCAAGCTTCTGTAGATCTATCCCATGACCTAGATGTGCTGTGCAGAAACTGGTCTGTAAAAGGTCGAATCTAAAGTTGGCTGTAAAATATTTTTTAGAGTTGTCTCCTTCTTCTCTTGAGCAGATATAGACTCCATGGTTTCTCTTCATTATCTCCTCTAGGTTTTTCTCAATGAAGGACTTAAGCTCTTTTGAAACTTTCCCTGCATAGATTCCCGAGCCCAGTATTATATTGTCATAGTTCTCTACATACCCCCGCTCCCTCTTTAAGTCTATCAAGTCCACTTCTCCGCCTATCTTCTTTTTGAGCTCTGTTGCCGCTTTTTCAGCAGTTCCATGCTCTGATGTGTAGAATATTCCTGTTTTCATCTTTTTCCTCCTCTATATCTCCATATCTTCTCTTGGGCTTTTGATTAGATTGTTGACTCCAAGCCCTATAATAGAGCCCATAAAAGTCTCCGTTATTCTTCTCAATCCATATATCCAGCCCGTGTTTGCATCGTTCAAATAGACAACTGCAAAAAAAACTATACAGCCCGGAATTATCGATGGATGCTTCTTCAGCAGATTTATTATGTATATAACAGGGATAACTCCCAAGGCTTGAATGGCTACATTTTCTGTAAGAAAGGAAACCAGCATCCCAAATACCCCTCCTATAAATGTGCCTAAGTTCCTCATCAACGCAGCTTCAAAGGACTTCTCCATAGTCCTCTCCATAGATACAACCGCTCCTATGCAGGCGAAAAATGGCGTGTCCCTAACTACGTATTCCATAAAGACTGCCGATATTGCGACTGCTATGGCTGACTTTATAATCCTCATACCTATCGGCGGCAGGCTTCTCACTTTACCAACACCTCCTTTAAACTGGCATTCCATATCTATTATACCCCTTTACAGTCTAGACAGACAAGTTTATATGAGCTAGAATGGGTTTGTCTTTGACTGTGCGAGAAAGGAGTTTTTGTATGGATAAATCAAGTTCAACTCAGGATCTAAAGCTTACAAGAAGCCTTCTGCTTCTTATGGCGCTGACTTCCGGAGTTTCAATAGCAGGCGTAACATATAATCAGCCACTTCTGGAGTACATGGCTTCAAGCTTTTCTGTACCCAGGAGCAGCATAGGGCTTGTGTCCACTTTCACCCAGATAGGGTATGGCTGCGGGATGCTATTCATAGTCCCGATGGGAGACATAGTGGAGAGGAAGTCGCTTATACTCAGGACTCTCTGTTTGTGCATGTTTTCACTTGCCGGACTCAGCCTCTCCATGAACTTCTACTGGCTGCTGGGGGCCAGCTTTCTAGTTGGGTTTTCCTCTATAATAACACAGCTTCTCGTTCCTCTTGCTGCGTCTCTCTCGGAGCCCGGCAGGCGCGGAAAAGCCATCGGAACTGTGATAAGCGGACTTATAACAGGCATAATAGCCGCCAGGCTTGTAAGCGGATTTGTGGGACCTCGCCTTGGCTGGAGGGCTGTCTATATGATTTCCCCTGTCTTTATAGCGCTGCTGGCTTTCACGCTCAGGAAGTATCTTCCCAGGAGCGCTCCAAGCTCTGACGAAAGCTACTTTGAAATACTGAAGTCAATGGCAGGTGTGCTCAGAACCAACCCTGTCGTCAGGTCTTCTTCCATGATAGGTCCATGCCTTTTCGCTTCGTTCCAGCTTTTCTGGACTTCCATAGTCTTTTTCTTGGAGTCTCCAGCATATGGCTTTTCAAGTACAAGCTCGGAAATAGCGGGAAGGTTCGGTCTTGTCGGTATAGCCGGAGTCTTCCTTGTACCGATGATGGGTACGCTTAGCGACAGGAGGACTCCTCGCTTTGCCATAGGCCTGTCAGCTGCACTGGCTTTCTCAGCTTTTTTAATCATGACTGTTTTCGGAGAAAACATATTCGGGCTCGCCCTTGGTGTGATGATTTTGGACTTTGCGACCAATTCCTCTCAGGTCTCGAATCAGGCCAGGATAAACTCAGTAGAGTCTCCAAGGCAGAGCAGATTCAACTCTGTCTTTATGTCTATCTACTTTTTTGTAGGTGCCTTGGGCTCATATCTTGGCAGCTTCACTTTTAGCAAATTCGGCTGGACCGGAGTCTGTGCAACTGGACTTGTGTTTGTATCTATAGCGCTTTTAGCTCACTTCACAATAGGGAGAATAGATTACGCCCCTGATAGTGAATATTGAGCTGAATGACAAAGAAGGGCCTGCTGAAAGCGCAGGCCCTTCTTATTTTGCTGTATTCTGCTTTAAAAGCTTTTTGGTGTAGAAATTCACAAAGCCGGCCGCAAGTATTGCAACTCCTCCTATCGCTGTGAGATAGTCTGGCATCTCTGAAAACAGCACTACACCTATTATCATAGAGTAGATTATGTCGGAGTAGGAGTATATTGAGACCTCTGAAGCGTCTGCATACCTGTATCCGTAAGTCATAAATATCTGACCTGCCGTGGAAAAGACTCCAAGCCCAATGGCTTTGAGTATATCAAGTCCCCTTGGGACTATCCAGCCTCCTGAAAAAGCAAACGGAATCATACAGAGGCTCGTTATAAGCGTGAAGTAGAAGACTATTGTCTCTGGACTGTCGCTTTTTCTCAAGTAGCTCACTGTGACATAAGCCATTCCGGCGAACATTGAGGCCATAAGCCCTATCATAGCCGGTGCTATGTTGACGTTGAAAGTGGGCTTTGTGACCAGTCCTGCTCCTACTATTGCCAGAAAAAGCGCAATTATCTGTCCCTTCCCTATCTTCTCTTTGAGCATAAGCCAAGATAGAAGCACTACAAAGAAAGGCGCAAACTTGTTTATTATGACTGCATCCGCCAAGTTCAAGTACTGGATTGAATAGAAATAGGCCGCAACCCCGAGCATCCCAAATACACTTCTAAGCACAAGTAGCTTCCTGTTATTACCTCTAAGACTTCCCCCGTTCCTCTTTACCATTGCAAAGGCGAACACAAAGCCTAAAAAGTTCCTAAAAAACATCTTCTCAGTGAGAGGATAGTCACCTAGTGACTTCACTGTAGCCGCCATAAGTGCAAAAAAGAAGGCCGAGAGCATCATCATTATTATTCCCTTTTTTCTGTCCATAATATCACCTCGTCGGTATACATTATACCATCTATTACAAAAAATTATAAGGGACGGGTCATCTTGTTGTGATGAAAACCGCCCCTTATAACAATGCTCTTCTCGATTCACTCATTCAATTAAATCTCCTTACTTCTTACTTCTTACTTCTTACTTCTTACTTCTTACTTCTTACTTCTTACTTCTTACTTCTTACTTCTTACTTCTTACTTCTTACTTCTTACTTCTTACTTCTTACTTCTTACTTCTTACTTCTTGTTGCCATAAAACTTTAAAGCCTTTTCCACAAAGGAAACTTCGTTTCGACATCCTTATCTCATCTCCATAATCTTCTGAAAAGTCTCCTATTGGATATGCACTACTCCAATTTCAACTATCCTAAAAGGAAATGTGCTGCGGGATATCTTGTCTTCCTTTGTTATTAGTTATATACCCCGCAGTTTTTGCTCTAAACAGTTTCTAAAAAAGTTTTTTTATTTTTTCCTATAAGTTTTTCCAGCTTCCCGTCCATAAAAAGCGATAAGAGCTCTGCGCTTGCCATAGGTATTTTCAATTCCTCGGCCTGCTTAAGCTTTCTAAGCGAACTTCGCATATCGCTTCCATGGTCAAATTCCACTATGAAATCATGCCCTTGAATATCCGAAGAGGATTTATCCCCTGCTGACAGATTCCAGTCCAAACTCACTCCAGTGTATCGCTCAATTTTGCCATAAAGCAGTTTAACCTTTTCTCTATCTAAATCCTCTTCGGAGCTACAGAAGAGAAATTTCGACTCATGGTCTATGCCTTCAAGTTTATCTATAGAGTCTAGAAAGTAGCGTAGGCTTCCATTGCCCTTGGAATTTATGGCCGAGACTGCAATCGCCCTTTTCCCGAGAACATCTATATCCACTTTCTCTATTTCACTGTCTTCTATAACAAGCAACTCGGAATCCTCGATCTCTTTTTCAAATGTAGATATACCTGAGAAGCTAAGAGCTACTCCGCCTGCCAGAGCTTCCTTTAGAATCTGGATATAAAGCGAATCTCTGTCTCCTGTTTCTAGAGCTTCTCTAGAGGATAGCAAGCATATTCTGTCCCCAGAGTTCGCCAACCCCTCCAGCATATTTTCGGCCTTGACCGCCTTTGAAAGCTCTTTCTCCATCAATAACTTCAGCATATCTATATCGTCCATGTTTTTTGCAGACATAAATGCAGCCTCTTGGTATCTCTTCTTGTACGTCTCCAAGGTATCAGGATTCACCTTGTCGGCCTTGTTGAATACAAGTATATGGGGAATACTGTAGCTCTCAAGCTTCTCTGTCAGCTCCAAGTACTGCTTCTCATCTATATCCTCGCTGTCCATTACGTATATCGCAAGATCCATATAGGCAAGCGTCCCTAGCGTCTTCTGAACCCTCTGAACCCCTACAACTCCAGAGTCGTCTATTCCCGCAGTGTCTGTAAGCACCACAGTGCCTAGATTCCCAAGCTCGAAAGACTTGCTCACAGGATCTGTTGTAGTCCCCTTCACTTTTGAAACCACTGATATATCTTGACCTATTATATTGTTCATAAGTCTGGACTTGCCCGAGCTTCGCTTTCCGTATATACCTACACTGAGCCTGTTTCCCACTGTCTCTCTGTTCATACCGTTGCCTCCAGTAAAAGCTATTTTATCTCGCCGTGAACTTCTCTGTCCTTTATTTCAGCTATCCTGTTTTTCTCGTCTAAGAATAGAATCGACGGCTTGAAGCTCTCCGCCTCTTCTCTTGTCATCATGGCGTAGGCTATTATTATCACCTTGTCCCCTGGCTGCACAAGCCTCGCAGCAGCACCGTTTACGCATATGACTCCGCTGTTCGGCTCTCCCTCTATGGTGTAGGTCTCAAATCTCTCCCCGTTGTTGTTGTTTACGACCTGAACTTTTTCACCCGGCAGTATATTGGCCGACTTCAGTAGTTCCGAATCTATCGTAATGCTTCCAACGTAGTTCAAGTTGGCCTCTGTGACTACAGCTCTGTGCAGTTTTGATTTAAACATAGTCAAGTACATCTCTACACCTCCAGTAAGCAGTTGTCTATAAGTCTAGTCTTTCCAAACCTCACAGCCATTGCCATAAGAGCAGGGCCGTTCACTCTTTCTATATTCCCAAGAGTTCTGCTGTCTAGTATCTCTACGTATTCTACTTCTGCAATAGGGCTCTTTCCGATTTCCTCTAGAGCTATTTCTTTAAGCTTTTCCACTCTGTGTTCCCCGCTTTCAAACTCTCTCTGCACTCTCAATATAGATTTGTACAGTACAGTAGCTTCACTTCTCTCCTGCGCTGAAAGGTATACATTTCTAGAGCTCATTGCAAGCCCATCGCTCTCCCTGAGTATTGGACATCTGACTATCTTCACCGGGAAATTCAGCTCTCTTACCATCTTCTCTATTATAGTCACCTGCTGGGCGTCTTTCTGTCCAAAGTAAGCTCTGTCCGCTCCAACTATATTGAACAGCTTAGATACTACAGTCATAACCCCTCTGAAATGACCTGGCCTCGACTCTCCACACAGTTTTTCACCTATCTCACTTTCCAGGTCTACAAAAACCTCAGCCTTTTCAGGGTACATCTCCTCTACGCTTGGAGCGAACACTATATCCCCTCCGCTAGATGAAACTATCTCTATATCCCTGTCTAAATCCCTTGGATAGGTTTCCAAGTCCTCGTTAGGCCCGAACTGGATCGGGTTTACAAATACGCTCACAACCACTATGTCGTTTTCCTCTCTGGCCTTTTCTACAAGGGAGGCATGACCTTTGTGAAGGTATCCCATCGTAGGCACAAGCCCCACAGTCTTCCCATTGTACTCTTTGAGCTTTGCTCTAAGCTCGTCTATGCTCTTTACAACCAATACTTTCTCCATCAGTAAATCCTCTCTATCTTCTCTAGTTCTGATTTTTCCAGCTTGAAAATGTGAACTTCCTCCGGAAATGCCCCAGACTTAACTTCATTATTGTATTCTCTAGCCATGGCCCTTATCTCTTCTCCAAGCTTTCCGTAACGCTTTACAAACTTGGGATGTATGTCCTCGGTTATTCCAAGCATGTCGTCCACTACCAAGACCTGTCCATCGCAGTGCCTCCCGGCTCCAATACCTATAGTCGGTACGCTTACACTGTCTGTCACGTACTTGGCTATCTCCTCAGGAATGCACTCAAGCACTATAGCGAATACACCGGCATCCTGTAGTGAAAGCGCATCTTGCAGTAGCTTCTCGCCTGCATCAGCAGATCTCGCCTGGACTTTAAATCCTCCAGTGGCGTTTACCGACTGCGGTGTCAGCCCAAGATGACCCATAACCGGTATCTCCGAGTCCACCAGCTTTCTGACAACTTCAACTCTTTCTCTTCCGCCCTCTAGCTTCACGGCGTTTGCCTTTCCTTCTATCATTATCCTGCCCGCATTTCTGACAGACTCCTCTAAGCTTATGTGATAAGAAAGATATGGCATGTCTGTAACTATGAAAGATCGACTAGCCCCTCTCTTGACACTTCTCGTATGGTATACCATGTCGTCTACGGTGACCTCTAACGTGTCCTCGTAGCCCAGCTTGACCATTCCAAGAGAGTCTCCGACTAAGAGTACGTCTACCTCCCCGTCCAGTAATTTTGCCGTCGGATAGTCATATGCTGTGAGCACCGATATCTTCTCGCCTGTTTTCTTTTTCTCTGCAAAAGATGTGATAGTAAATTTACCTTCCACTCTTTCCACCTCGATTTCATTTTAAAAGTAGTTGAGTATATCTCCTAAACTCAGGATGATATCACAACTATATTTTATCATATTCTGTATACATATTCTTGTGCAAAATAAAACAAGGGTTTATCTTCTTTTAACTTATGTTAAATAATTATATATTTTAAGGTATAATATAGTGAGAATATTTTAAGGAGGAGACGACTATGAAATCCGCAATGGATTATGCTAAAGCTCAAAAGCGAAATGGACATATAGCCTTGGCAGCTACTTTAGCGATTACGACTGCAACTATTGCCTTTACCTACTTTGTAAGCACAGGAGTTCTGAAAAATGTAAGCCTTCTGTTCTTGCTAGGCCTTGGACTTATTATAGTTCTATTCGGCATAAGTACTGCTCTTTTCTACGGAAAAGCAAATGCTACAGAAAGAATCATGAAAGACCCTCTAGTGCACTGGACGTACAACAGTGAAGAAGACGAATGGCTGGAAGATGGCTCTGCCGAGGCGATAATCTCTGAAGAGGGAATTTACTACTCCCCTGCCAACAACAGAGTCCACACCTTCTGGAGCCCTTCTTCAAAGCTAGAGCACCTAAAGCTGGGGAGGCTTCCTGGCTATGACTGCACTACTATGAACTTCTTTTTCATAAGAGCCAGAACCCAGGAGGGGAACACCATAAGCGCAGCTCTTCACGTCCCTGTTCCAAATGGTCAAGAAGCGATTGCAGAGCAGCTTGTGGAAAGACTTAACCACAACTTGAAAACAAACCGAATGAACCGGGTGAAATTTCTGACTAAGGTCGTGCTTGCTTTTATAGCTATCGTAGCTTTAATTGTCTTATTGGTCAGATTATTGGGAATCTAAAAAACACTTGGAAGACTCTTCGTCTTCCAAGTGTTTTTTTACTTTAGATTCAGCTTTGCAAGTGCATCTGCAAGCGCCGAATTTATGTTGTCGTCTTCCTGCTTGTTAAGGTAATTTCTCACTTCTTTTTTGGAGAGCTTGGACTTCTGGTCACCCTTTCTCTTGTTGAAAGCGCTGAGTTTCTCCCTGTAACCACATTTACATATAAACATCTTAGAGTCGCCTGAACCCCTCATCTCCATCTTCTTCTTGCACTCGGGACATCTGGCGTTTGTAACTCTGGAAATAGACTGCTTCTCTCCACACTCTCTGTCCTGGCATACAAGCATCTTGCCCTTTTTGCCTTTTACCTCTAGCATGTACTTTCCGCAACTTGGACACTTGCTTCTAGTCAGATTGTCGTGCTTGAAACTGTCCTCGCTCGACTTTATCTCCGATACTATCGCCTTGGTGTACTCTATCATCTCTTTTATGAACTCGTCTTTTCTGAGCTTGCCCTTGGATATCTTCTCAAGCTTCTGCTCCCATTCCGCTGTAAGCACCGGGGACTTCAAATCCTCTGGGGCCAGTGCTAGAAGCTGTTTCCCTTTTGAAGTTATGTGGACTTCGTTTCCTCTTTTCTCGAGCAAATAGCTGTTGAAGAGCTTGTCCACTATGTCTGCCCTAGTTGCAACCGTACCTATTCCGCCAGTCTCGCCTATGGTCTTTAGAAGCTCCTTGTCGTCTGTATCCATGTACTTTCTTGGGTTTTCCATGGCTCCCAGCAGAGTGCCCTCTGTAAACCTAGGAGGGGGGCTCGTCTCTCCAGAAGTCTTCTTAAGGCTCACTGTGGATATCTCCATCCCTCGCTTGAATTCAGCTTTCTTCTTTTCCACAGTTTCCTCATCCTCGCTGTATAACTCTCTGTAGCCTTCCGACACAGTCAGTTTCCCCTTCGCCCTAAAGAGCTCGTCGCCTATTCTAAGCTCCACTTTAGTCTCTTCATACACATGTGGAGGCATAAGCACACCGAGGAATCTCTTTATCACCATCTCGTATATCTTTCTCTCTCTGTCGCTCAGTTCGCTCATAACAGGCCTTTCCTCTGTGGGAACTATGGCGTGGTGGTCCGAAACCTTGGAGTCGTCCACAAAAGAGCTGTTGGCCTTTATCCCGCCCCTGACTATTCTAGCTCCGAATTTAGAGTAGCCTCCTATCGAACATGCTTTTACCCTGTCTGAAAGAGTTTCCACCATGTCGCTGCTTATATAGGATGAGTCTGTCCTAGGGTAGGTAAGCGCCTTATACTTTTCGTAAAGGCTCTGAACCGCAGAAAGCGTCTCTTTTCCGGAGTATCCGTAGATCCTGTTGGCCTCTTTCTGAAGTTCGGTCAGGTCGTACAGCTTTGGAGCGTATGTCTTTTTAGTCTGGCTCGACACGTCCTCCACAACGGCCTTTTTCCCGTTTAAATGCTTGAGGATGCTCTCTATTTTAGCTTCATCAAAAGACCTTGTATTCCCCTTTGAGTCCGACCAGATGAACTTGAGCCCTGAAACCTCTGTCTCCAGCCCATAGAACTTCTGGCTTTTAAAGCTCTGTATCTCCTCCTCTTTTCTCTGCACCATGGCAAGCGTAGGAGTCTGCACCCTTCCACATGAAAGCTGTGCGTTGTGCTTGCATGTAAGCGCCCTTGTCCCGTTTATTCCGACATACCAGTCCGCTTCAGACCTTGCCACTGCAGCTCTGTAGAGATTCTCGTACTCTCTTCCGTCTTTGAGCTTCTTGAATCCCTCTACTATGGCCTTCTCCGTGACAGAGGAAATCCACAGTCTCTTTACAGGTTTCTTGTTCCCGGCCTTCTCCAGTATCCACCTGGCCACAAGCTCGCCTTCTCTTCCGGCATCTGTAGCTATTATGACCTCCGAGATATCGTCTCTGTTTATCTGATGCTTGACAGTGTTGAACTGCTTCCCGCTCTGTTTTATAACCACCGTCTTGAGCTTGCCCGGTATTATGGGAAGCTGCTCTATCTTCCACTCAGAGTACTCCTTCTTGTAGGTTTCTGGGTCTGCAAGCGTCACAAGGTGTCCAAGAGCCCAAGTGACTACATAGTTCTTCCCCTCAATATATCCATTCCCCGTTCTATCACATTTAAGCGCCTTGGCTATATCCCTTCCAACCGACGGCTTTTCAGCTAAAACTAATTTTTTTGACATCTAATCTTCCTTTCAAAGCAATATTGTATTAACAATTATTATAGCATCTTAGATGAAGAGGTGGCGCTTTATTGTGAAATCAGTTTCAACTTGTCTTTACTAGCTTATTTTTATTGACATAGGCCAACACTATAACCTAAACTTAAATTATTAAATACCTTATAGGGGTGATGGGCTTGAAAGTAAGAAACTTGAAAAACAGACTAATAATATTCCTCATTTCAGCCTCTATCGCTCTAGGCTTGTTTCTGCTAGTTCTGAAGTACATAGAGATAGAGAAAGACCGACTATATGAAGCGGAGCGTTCGACTACTGCCGAGAGATATGTGAGGTTTCAGTCGGCTGTGGAGAGCCTGATAAGCGACAACATAACCATACTTAATGGGTACACTGCCTTTCTCTCCATGGAAGAGAAGCCTTCTCAGGAGTCTGCCGTAAATTACCTTGAGAATCTCGTAGACGAAAACAACTCTTACATAAAAAACATAAGCACTCTTGAAGACACCACAATAAGTTTTATCTATCCTCTGGACGGAAACCAGTCAGCTATAGGGCTCAATCTGTCGGAACTGGAGTCCCAGAGAGACCCTGTTCTCAAAGTAAAGCAGAGTCTGAAGCCTGTGTTTCAGGGTCCTGTTGAACTTGTACAGGGCGGGAGCGGCTTTGTCGCTAGAGTTCCAACTTTAAGCAAGTCTGGCGACTACCAAGGGCAGATAAGCCTTGTAGTCTCCGGTGATTCGTTCCTCCAAGAGATAGACAGGCTTTCCAAGCTTCACGGCCTTGAAGTCCTGTTCTTCAAGACAAGCGAGTACCCTAAAGCTCCATTCTATGGAGACGCGTCTATTTTAGATAAGCGACCTCTTAACTTTTTTATGATAAATGACTACATATCTTGGAAAGTGGCTGTAATCCCTTTTGGAGGATGGAGCGAAAAGTACAGCACTATCGACATGAGCTTGAAACTTGGACTTCTTTTCTCTTTAATAGTGTTTTTCCTTACCTTCTTTTCAATAGACTTTTTCGACCAGAGCAGGGTAAAACTAAAGGAAAAGAACTTCGAGATAACATATCAGCGCGATGAGATAGAGGCGCTCTACGAGCAGGCCTACTCTATGAATCAGGAGCTTGAGAGTTTGATATCCAGGAACAAGAAGAACTTCTTCGACACTGTGTCATCTCTGGTGCATGCACTAGATGCAAAGGATCCGTATACTGGCGGCCATAGCCAGAGAGTCAAGGAGTACTCTGTGAAGACGGCTGAGCGTATGGGGCTAGATGAAGGTTCAAAAGAGATACTCTCCTTTGGAAGCATACTGCACGATGTGGGGAAGATCGGAATTCCAGACTCTATACTCAACAAGGAGGGCTCTCTTACAGACGAAGAGTACGACATGATCAAGAACCACCCCAAGATAGGGTTCAACATAATAGAGAGTCTCGAGCTTGACCATGAGACCAAGAGGATTATACACGAACACCACGAGCGGGTGGACGGAAGCGGCTATCCAAACAAACTCTTAGGTGACGATATCCATCTTTTCTCCAAGATAGTCTGCGTAGCTGACGCCTTCGACGCCATGACTTCAAAGCGCTCCTACAGAGAGACTCCTATGAGCCAAAGCGAAGCTATCGCCGAGCTTGAGCGCAACCGTGGAACCCAATTTGACAGCCAGGTGCTGGACGTATTCGTAGATATACTTAGAGAAGAGCTGAAATAAAGAAGAACCAGCCGACTTTTTAAAAGTCTGCTGGTTCTTTTCCTATCTTCATCCAAATCAAGATGTCCACTATCACAAGTGCTATAAATCCACTCAGTCCTATTATTCCGTTTAAAAGCGGGTGACCTCCTTCGATGTAAATTATAGAAGCACCGGCTAGCCCATTCAAAGTACCGTGGGCTATTCCGGCCGTCAGCACCGACTTGGACTTGATCCTCACAAGTGAAAATACAGGCGAGAGCAGAATACACCATATGGTCATTAGAAATACCCCCAGAACAGGGTACTCCGGATAGTTATGGCCTTGGAGCACAAGTGGGGCGTGCCATATCCCCCAGATAGCGCCTGTTGTAAACGTCATCTTCCAAAAACCCATGTGTTTTAGTTCGCCATAAAGATATCCTCTCCATCCTATCTCTTCACCTATTGCAAACGCAAGATTTATTGTGATTCCTGCAATCATTCCGCTTGCAACTGTCATCAGAAGCGGTATTATTGGCTGGATCTGCAGTAGCTCGTACATCTGCGCATACTCTTCAGACTCCTTTAGAAGGGGGCCGTATGAAGACAAGAAATCCTCCATATAGAGGCTAAAGCTGGCTCCTGGAAAGAGCACGTTTATAAATATCCCAAGCGCTATTATCACCGGAAATACAAGCCAGGCGAAAGCGTACCATCTGTTGAATTTAAGTTTCAGTCCAATCTCACTTAAGCTTCTTCCCCTTTTTTTCGTAAAGATGATTGCTAGTATTCCCGGTATCCACATATACACAGATGCCATCACAGTGTATGAAGCTGTGGTCTTAAATACAACTCCAAAGTAGTATGCTCCTGCCAGTATCCAGGAAGCTGCCAATGTAATTACCACATATAACTTCCAGTCTTTCATCCTTATCACCTCCTGTCTTTGTTTACTACATAGATATATATTCCCCAAAAAAGACTAGACAAAAACCTTTCTATATATTAATATATTTACATAATACGATATAGTTTAGGAGGAACGACATGGCAAACTACTATATAAAAACCGAGCGTAGATTTAGCATCATAAGAAAATTTGGATGGCTATTTACAGTGCTCGTTGGAATAGGCGGGCTATTTGAACCAAAACTCGGGCTTCTTGTAATTCCAGTTATACTTGCCCTTACTGTTATGGGCTTTTTCAGAGGAAGGTACTGGTGCGGGAACTTCTGTGCGCATGGAAGCCTTTTTGACTCTCTCTTTATTCCTTTCGGAAGAAACGCCAAGATATACAGGTTTATGAAGTCCAAGTACATGACTATTGGATTTATGACTTTCTTTGCATTCAATCTGAGCAGAAAGATAATGGGTGCGGCACAGTTTTGGGGAGAGAACAGCTTCCTAGACAAACTTGGCTTTGTGTTCGTAACAACGTACCTCATGGTTATAATAGTTGGTGGCGGCCTTAGCATGGTGAACAGCGGGAGAACTTGGTGCCAAGTATGCCCCATGGGTGTGATGGAGAAAATCTCTTACAAGTTAGGGAAAATTACAAAAGCCAACAAAAAGACAGATGTGAAAGTGACTATTTCAGACAAAGACGCCTGCCATAAGTGCGGCAAATGCGCCAGGGTCTGCCCTATGCAGATAAGCCCCTACACAGAGTTCAACGAGAGCAACCAGTTCGACAGCTCAAACTGTATAAAATGCTCTACATGCGTTGTAAACTGCCCTGCTGGGATACTTTCAATAGAGAAAGAGGAAAAAGCTATTGAGTTGAAGGCCATATCTGCCGAGAAGAGAGCGTCTCTTGCAAATGAAGTTCCTGGAAGACAGCATATAGAAGCTGAAGTGGTTGAAGTGAACGAACTAGGCCCAGACTTAAGGGAGTTCAAGTTTCAGTTTAAATCGCCTAAGCGAGTGGCCTACAAACCTGGCCAGTTTATGATTCTGAAGATAGAAGCTGAACCAGAGAGTTACAGAGCCTACTCTATATCTGGATGGGACCCTAAGGGAAGCACTGTAGGTGTCATAATCAAGAAGGTTGCTGATGGTTATGGAACTGAAAAGATATTTGACGACTACACTTTGGGAGCCAAGGTGGAGCTTGAAGGCCCTCTTGGAGACGAGCTTGTAGTTGATAAAAATGCCAAGAAGCTGCTCTTTATAGGTAATGGAATCGGAATAACACCTTTCATCCCTCTTGTAGAGGACGCAATATTGAACAGGCCCGATTCGCTTGAAAGAATCGACTTGGTATATGGTATAAGAAAATCTGAAGACCTTATCTATGATGAATTCTTCAGCAAGCAAGACATAGAGTCCGACATGTTCAACTACCATAAGATAGCTTCTAGAGAAGAGATCCATGGCAGAAAGGGATATGTTATGGATGTAATAAAAGATCTAGATGTATCTGACTCTAAAGTCTACATCTGTGGATCTAAAGCCATGGTAAATGACACTGTAAAGCTCCTTAAGGAAAACGGACTTTCAGAGCAGGATATATTTGTAGAGACAGCTTAGTGTTTTGCTGTAACACAGACTCACACCTTGAAAGCTATTTATGGTATAGCCTCAAGGTGTATTTTTTATATTCTATGATATAATAAATGGGTATAAAGTTCTACATAGAATACTTGGAGGTGATTGGAGTGAAAATATCCACAAAATTTAATGCCATAACCATCGGGATGATTGCAACAACTTCTTTGCTTATGTTCCTGACACTTTCCGTTCTAGGAGATATTTCCGAAAGAGTCGATGAGCAGCAAAACGTAAATACCCCTGTAATAGTAAGTTCCCTCTCGCTTCAAAAAGACGTTGTTCAGATTCAGCAGTGGCTAACCGATATATCTGCCACACGTGGAGCCCCTGGCTTTGACGATGGATTCGATGAAGCTGAAAAGTACTACTCTGAAGCAAAGAGTGAGCTTGACTCCCTTAAAGCCCTCGGGATCGAGGACGATATTCTGGATCCTATTTCTAAAGACCTGGATGAGTACTATCAAATGGGAGTGGACATGGCAAATGCCTACATATCTAGCGGAACAGGCGCTGGCAACAAGTTCATGGAGGAGTTCGATCCTTATGCCGTGAAAATGGAGTCAAGTGTCGAAGTCCTTCTAGAAGAAGCCGATGCGCTAGTTGAAAATGGAAATACGAAAATAAGCCAATCCATAAGCACTTTGATAAGAAGAGCCATAATTTCATTCAGCGTGATACTCCTGATATCCATATTCTCCTTTTTTGTAAGCAGAAATGTCATAATGAAGCGTATCTCTAATCTTTCAGGTATCCTTGGAGATATTGCAGAGGGGGATGGAGACCTCACTAAGCGTGTGGATGTAAGCTCTGGAGACGAGCTGAGCGTCATGGCGTCGTACTTCAACACTTTTGCCGATACAGTGAGCAGCATAGTTTCTTCCATAAAGGAGCTTTCCTCTCAGGTTGTCGACTCCTCCGAGGAACTCAAGTCTATAGCTCATATTTCAACTGCCTCCTCTGAAGAGGCCAGCCATGCTATAGAGGAAATATCTAGAAGTGCCTCTAGTCAAGCGGAGCAAACAGAGTACGGATCTAGAAAGCTCTCTGAGCTAGTTTCCGCACTTGAAGAGAGCAAGCACCAGACCCAGAACCTCTCAAGCTCTTTCAAACAAGTGAACTTGCTTGTAGACGAAGGTCTTGAGGTCATAAACCATCTCTCTGACACTACCGATGAAAGCAGCGTTGCAACCAAGAGTGTTCATGGCGACATAGTCAAGACAAGCGAAAGCTCTCAGAAGATAGGTGAAGCCAGCAATCTTATAATGTCAGTCTCTGAACAGACAAATCTTTTGGCTTTAAACGCAGCGATTGAAGCCGCAAGAGCCGGCGAACACGGGAAGGGATTTTCAGTTGTGGCCGAAGAGATTAGGAAGCTGTCTATTGAATCTGCCGACTCTACAAGGATAATCAATGACATAGTTGCCGAGCTTCAGTTCAACGCAAATAATGCAGTCTCTACTATGAACAGAGTGGAAGAGATATACAGCAGGCAGATTGAAAATGTCCACCTGACTGAATCCAAGTACAAACACATAAGAGATTCCCTTGAAAGTTCTAACCAAGCTATTTTAGCTATAAGCGAGTCCAGCTTTAAAATTGAGCAAGTAGCTTCAGAAGTTCTAGACACTATACAGACGCTCTCAGCTATATCAGAGGAAAACTCAGCTGGGACCGAAGAGGCTTCAGTGTCTATACATCAGCAAACAGAGATAATAAGCAAGCTTGAAAGCTCCAGCGTAAATCTGTCGAATCTTTCCCAGAATCTACAATCCCTTGTGGAGCAATTTCAAGTTTAAGTAACTTCAGGCAAGCCCTAAACTCAAGGTTTGCCTGTTTTTTTGTCTTTTTCAACGAAAGATAGTATAATAAAGTTATCAAAATGGAACATATGTTTCGGGTCAGGGTGGATTGATATGGACTACAGAAATCATTTAAAGTCAGGAGCGCTGCTAGGTGTAGTCGCCATTGACAGGCTCTACGAAGGCAACCTAGCTAATCTAACTCAGCTAGGCCTCTTAGGGTTGGGCTCTTTTGCACTTGGGCTGTCTTTGGGCTCTGGGCTTCCGGATATAGATCACCACAAGAGTCTTATCGCCCAAAAATTAAAGGCCATAGGATGGATGATAAGCAGGTTCTTCTCGCACCGCGGCTTCACCCATTCCATAGCCTTTGTGATTTCAGTCTATATATGCTTTATGTTCGGCGAGAAGTACGTCCCAAGCGAGTATAACCTGGCCTACAGGTACTTCGCCTTCGGAACGGTTTTCGGCTCTTCTGCCCATATACTTATGGACATGTTTATAGGAAACGGAGTGAGACTTTTCGCGCCGATATCCCAGCGAAAGTTCAGTTTCCTGAGGATCCGCTCAGGCTCTAAGGCTGAGGCCACTTTCCACAAGTTCCTGCTCTTTCTCTTTGTACTCTACTTGATTTTCAGGACAAGCCTAGGTGGCGAGCTTCTCTCTCTGCTAGGCTCAATAAGCTTGCTGGCTAATTAAGCCGGATAAAAACACGCCCTCTCTATATCCGTGGAATGCTGGTCCTGCTCTATGTCTAGTGCCCTTTTGCCGAATAGCTTTCCGTCTTTTATGTGTATTATCCTGTCGCCAAGCAACTTAGCTTCGTCATCGTTATGCGTAATCATTATAGTGCTTATGTTCCACTCTTTCTTGAACTCTAGAAACTCCCCATATACATGGTCTTTTGTGTCTGTGTCAAGCGCCGAAAACGGTTCGTCCAGAAGCAGCAGCTTTGGCCGTATGCTGAGCGCCCTTCCGAGCGCAACCCTCTGCTTTTCCCCACCGGATATCTCATGTGGGTAGCGCTTTTTTAAATGTGATATCTTGAGGGAATCCATAACCTGGTCCACGTAGGATGCGTCTGAATCTTTCTTCTTGTCGAATCCAAATCGAATATTTTCGTCTACGGTCATATTGGGAAAAAGGGCGTAGTTCTGGAATACATACCCTATACCCCTGCTCTTTATAGGTCTGTTCAACTTTGAAGCTGTTGAAAAGAGTGTCTCTTCTCCCACTCTTATCTCACCGTCATCTGGGGATTTTATCCCAGCCAAGCAGTCTAGTATAGTGGTCTTTCCCGAGCCAGATCTACCCTGTATGACCAGCACTTCTCTTTCAAGGCTGAACGATATATCCAGATCGAAAAATTCCAATTTTTTAAAAAGGCTCACCTCTATATTGTCTATCATCTCTAATCTCTCCTGCTGTACTTTTTCTTTTTAAGCCATCTGTTAAGCGAAAATATGAGTACAAAGCTAAATGCCACCACTATAGCCATAAGCGTGTTGGCCTTAGACGTATTGCCAGACTCCACAGCATAGTAGATTGAAAGTGGTATCGTCTCTGTCTTTCCCGGGATATTTCCAGCCACCATAAGCGTAGCTCCAAACTCCCCTAGCGCTCTGGCAAAAGAAAGCACTATCCCGCTTATTATGCCTGGCCAGGCCAGCGGAAGTGTGACTTTCCTGAAAACCTTCCACTCTCCCGCTCCGAGAGTCCTCGCTGCATTCTCGTATGACTGGTCGACGCCCATAAGCGCCGACTTTGCGCTCTGGTACATAAGCGGAAGCGACACCACAGATGCCGCTATACAACCAGCCACCCAGGTGAACACAAGACTCACTCCGAACTTGTCAAGCAGGAATCCGCCTAAAAGCCCTCGCTTCCCTATGAGTATAAGCAGTCCATATCCGGTCACAGAAGGGGGAAGCACCATCGGAAGCGTAACCAGAACCTCTAAAAAGTCTTTCCCCTTGAATTCAAACCTCTTGAATACGTAGGCTAAGAACGTTCCCAATAGAAACGTTGAAACTGTAGCTATGGATGCTATTTTTAACGATATCAGTATGGGATCTAAAATCATATAATTTCCCTTACTTTACTTCAAATCCATATTTTTTGAATATATCAGTAGACTCTTCCTTGTCTAAAAACTCCATATAGCCTTTAACCGCTTCTTCATGCTCTGTGCTCTCCACTATTCCCTCTGGGTAGACTATCTCCTTGTGAGTAGAAGGATCTATCTCCTCAGCCACTTTTCCGCTCTTCATGCCAACTGCGTCCGACTTGTAGGCTATACCTGCAACTGCTTCCCCGCTCTCAACGTAGGAAATCACTGCCTTTACGTCTTTTGCAAACACTATCTTGTCCTGTATAGACCCCCATACGTTGAGGTTCTCAAGACTCTCCTGAGAGTACTGTCCAACTGGAACCGTCTCAACTTCTCCAATAGCTATCTTTCCATCTGTGTTTAAAAGATCCTCTACAGTTTTTATCTTGTCTGCGTATTCCTCTGAAACTATAAGCACAAGCTTGTTTCCTAAAAGATCTTTTATGCTGTCTGATTTTACAAGTCCAGCTTCCCTGAGCGCATCCATCTGCTTCTTTCCAGCCGATATAAAAAGATCTGTCGGAGCCCCTTCCTCTATCTGCTTTTGGAGCGCTCCAGAAGATCCGTAGTTCATACTGACTTCATTCCCGCTCTCCTCTTCGTACAGTGTCTCTATTTCGTTTAGGGCTTCTGTAAGGCTGGCTGCTGCGCTCACAGTTATCTCTACAGGCTCCGATTTCTTGGCTGTGTCCTCTGGAGCATCAGATCCCGAGCAACCCACAAGCCCTCCTATAGATATGATAACCGCCGTCATAAGTCCTAGTCCTCTAACCTTAAGCTTTTTCATTATGTAACTCCCCTTTATATTGTTTTGTCACGTTTCACATCGTTTTGTCCATTTGCGTAACGTTATGTATATTATATTTATATAGCATTCCATTGTCAATAGTACTCTCACCTTTGGAATTGCCCCTGAAAATAAAACATGGTATCATATTAACAACTAGAAACTATCAGAAAGGAATCGACCATATGAGAAAAGACAGGGCCCTTACCGCCCAAGAAGTTGCAGATATATTGAAAATTGCAAAAAACACTGTATACGAGCTTGCAAAGCGTGGGGAAATAAAGTCCTACAAGGTGGGCAGAAGCTTGAGATTTTCTCCTGAAGATGTAGAGAAGTATACGTCAGGCGGAATACAGTCTGGCGGTCCAGTCCAGACATCTGAAAAAAGCAAGTCCAAAGAGAGCTTCAGAGACAGCTTTCAGTTCAGTCCCGCTTCCTACGGAGAGGGTTTTGTCATATGCGGTCAGGACCTCATTCTAGACGTGCTCTCCAACTATATAGAGAACCACAGAAGCGGTGTTCCAACGCTCAGGGCGCATATAGGCAGCTACAGCAGCCTGACTTCTCTTTACTACGGAAAGGTCCAAGTTGCCTCTTCTCATCTCTGGGACGGAGACAGCGACACCTACAACATACCCTTTGTCAGAAGGCTTGTGCCGGGAATACCTGCTGTCATAATACACCTTACAAAGCGCACGCAGGGGTTTTATGTCCAAAAAGGGAATCCCAAGAACATCTTGGAGTGGGAGGACCTTGCCAGAAAAGATATACGTATTGTAAACAGAGAGAAAGGCGCTGGCTCAAGAGTTTTGCTAGATGAGAACATAAGAAAGCTAGGCATTCCCGGCAGCTCTATAAATGGCTACTACAGGGAAAACCAGTCTCATGTTACAGTCGCAAGCAGTGTAGCCCGAGGGGAAGCCGATGTCGCAGTCGGCGATATGAAGACTTCGGCTCAGTTCAACAACCTGGACTTTATACCGCTCAAAAAAGAGAGATACGAACTGGTTGTAAAGAAAGAAGACTTCCACACTGCCCCGATACAGGCTATGATTGAGATATTAAACTCCGAGGAGTTCCAGTCTGAATTCAGAAATATAGAAGGGTACGACATCTCCGAGATGGGGTCTATCGTAGCCGAGACGTAAAAAACCCTCTGTACGCTTTGTACAGAGGGTTTCTTTTATTAGTTCATCTCTAGCTTTATTTCTTTCTTCTCTTCTTCTGGTGTCTCTTCTTTTAGTATTATGTTCAATACTAGAGCTACAATAGTTCCTGCCGATATTCCTGAAGAGAATACCGAGCCAAGCGCTGATGGAAGATTAGCCACGAAGTCCGGTCTGAAAGCAACTCCAAGGCCTATTCCCAATGAAGCCGCAATTATTATAAGGTTACGGTTGTTCATATGGATCTTTCCTAGTGTCTGTATTCCAGATGCTCCAACAACTCCAAACATCAGTATTCCTGCTCCACCAAGCACTGGGTTAGGCATGATAGATATAAGCGTACTGAACTTAGGAAGAAGTCCTATAACGAAAAGAAGCACTCCGGCAACAGCCGCTACGTAGCTGCTCGCAACTCTAGTAAGCGGTATAAGTCCAACGTTCTGGCTGAAAGAAGTGTTTGGTCCTCCGCCAAGGAATCCTGATATGAAACTTCCAACTCCATCGCAAAGTATTCCGTCTGCTACTCTGTCGTTTGAAAGCTCTCTTTCAGATGCCTCTCCAACTGCCTTTATAACTCCAACTGTCTCTATAGTAGTTACAAGGTACGCCGCTATGAAAGGAACCACGTACTTAGGATTGAAGTCCACGCCGTACTTGAATATATTTGGAAGCTCGAACCAAGCCGCCTCTCCTACTTTTGAGAACTCAACCATTCCAAGCGGGATACAAACAATATAGCCTATAGCTATACCTATAAGTATAGAAGCGCTTCCAGCTATCCCTTTAGCATATCTGTTGAGAAGTACAATTATAAGAAGCACGCTCATAGAAATTCCAACATTTCTTAAACTTCCATAGTCCTCTGATCCAAATCCACCTGCTGCCCAGTCTATTGCGACTGGTATAAGAGTTGTACCTATAAGTGTTACAACTGTTCCAGTTACAACTGGAGGGAAAAATCTCATTATTACTTTTAGGAATCTACTGAGTATCATCTCTATAAAAGACCCCATTATAGTAGCTCCGAAATAAGCTGGTAGTCCTCCACCCATCTGAGCTATAACTGCAATTCCTGGCGATACGAAAGTGAAGTCCGTACCCATGATCATAGGTATTCTAGCACCTATTCTGAACTTCTTAGGTCCTATTCCAACTGCCTGAATCCAAGTTGTAATGCCTGATGCCAATAGAGTTGCACTTACCAAAAACGCCGTGTCTTCGACACCTACGCCTGCAACTCCTCCTATAATAAGTGGTACTGCTATGATTCCTCCTAGTGCCGTAACTATATTCTGAAATGCTAGCAGAATAGATACGCCTAGACTTGGCTTGTCCTCCATCTGATATAGCAGACTGGAGTTGAATGTGTCCACCGTGTTGCTTGACATGTTAAAACCTCCTTTTTGCTTTTATTTTTTATAATCAAGCGCATGCATAGGACTATTTCTGCGTGCGCCAGATTTCGAATTAAATATTGATGATTTTTTCACGAATATGAATAACATTTTTCTCAAAAATAAGTATATCATACTCCCAACTGTCATTTCGACTTATATATTCCATGAAAACCTTTTCATCGTTAATAAGACCTTACACCCTTTTTATGCTTTTGAAAAGCCCTAAAGCCTTTAACAAAAGTTAATATATTAAGCCCAAAATGCAAATAGCCGGTGTAGGCCTCATTAGAGAGGTCTGCACCACCTATTGTTAAATATTTTTCACAATCTAGTTCGTACTTATCCTGACAGTTTTGTTTTCTCCATCCCACTCCACATTGAAGGCGAGTGTCTTGCCTAAATCCACCAGCTTAAAGTAGTTGTTCTGATTTACTAGGTATGCGTCCAGCTTATCAGTCTTTGACCCATCTATAGACACAGATTGTGTGCTCTTGCTCACTCTAGGATTGTCTTCTAAAGAGCCTTTTGAGTCGTTTCCGCCGCTGTAAGATACTCCCCTCTCTATTACGACCTCGTTCTTTTTTTGGTCATATCCTACGTCAAACTTTGCACCTGTATTCTTTAAGGCATCTGCTACGTCCCTCAGCATGTAGTAGTTATGTCCGTTTATGCTGTACCCCAGTATCTTGACTGTCTTTCCGTTTAAAGTTACAGCGTGTACTGATGGTGTCGCCTTTATGCCAGAGCTCAAGTTAGGCCCCTTCTGAACCTTAGCCGCTATCTTCTTGCTAGTCACATAAGCGTTTGAAGTCGTATAGATATCCGCTTGGATTTCAACACTCTGCCCAGCAAACTGCGAGAAGTCGTAGCTTATCTCGTATGGAGATCCTGTTTTTTCTCCCACGTATCTGCCGTTTATCTTGTATGCCACTCTTCCTATGTCCAGTCTTCCGTCTATAGCCACAAAAGCGCTCAGCTTCTGCTTTTCTGGAGATACCGCGTTCCACTGAACGTCTGCAAAGTAGACTGGGCTCTTCTGACCCACCGCCGACAGGAAGAAAGGTGACGATATCGCCTGCTTGTACGCAGAAAGCACCGTTGGATTGTCTGAAAGCTTACACTGTCTCTTCGCCCCGTGGGTCTCGTCGTTGTTCCAGTAGAATACAGCCTTTATTCCAGGGTACCTCCTAGCCACTTCGTCATAGAATTCCTTTGTCTCCTTTGCAGCCACGTAGGATACCGATGTGCTGTCCTGGAACTCTATGTTCTGGATAGGAGCCCCCTCCGACAGAAATACAGGCTTTCTGCTTGAGTATTTGTCGTAAATCTCCTTAGTCCTGTCTGTAAACTTCATAGAGTGCTTGCTCTTTGTGTTAGAGACATACGGAGGGTAGGCGCTTATTCCAACCCAATCCACAGCGTCGTCCCCTGGGTAGTACTTGTCTGAAGAGTTCTTTGGCCAGTCGTTCGGAGCCCAGCACATAACTACATTAGGCGCTTCCTCATGCATTATCTTTGCAACCAGTCTGAACTTCTCCTTGTACAGGTTTGGATCTTTGTTTCCCCAAGGGTTACTGCCATCGTTCATCTCGTTCGCAAATCTCAGGAATACAGGAATTCCAGAATCCCTTGCCTGCCTTGCGAATTTGCGGAGGTATTCTCCGTCTTTCACGCTTTCAAGCCCGTCTAGAGGCTCCAAACATATCTGCATGCCCGCACTAGTCTCTTTGGCCTTTTTGTAGTGTGACGCATAGTGGTTGAATTCCATCTTTCCATAAGGTATGTAGACCATGTAAAGCGCATGGGCCCTTCCTGTAAGCGCTGGCACCCCGTCAAAGTAGAAT
Organism: Andreesenia angusta; assembly: GCF_001855385.1. Taxonomy (NCBI): domain Bacteria; kingdom Bacillati; phylum Bacillota; class Tissierellia; order Tissierellales; family Gottschalkiaceae; genus Andreesenia; species Andreesenia angusta. Next base: position 413,739 of record NZ_MKIE01000001.1, read on the forward strand.
GGATTTCCTGTCCAGGCGTTATGTACAGCTTCGTCCCCTTCTGCAAACATCGCAAGGTACGACCCCACTACCGGTTCATACTTGGCTCCCCTGTATAGCTTGTTCCCAGCTTCCGCTGACGGCCTTTCCATATAGACCCTGATATCTGTTCCTGAGGCCAGTGCAGAGCTTGTCGCTCCAAGCATGACAATCCCAATTAAAGATGCGCTCAGGAGTTTAGTGATTCTATTCATATTTCATCCCCCTTTTTAGTCATCCTATTTTTCCATCAATTTCTTTATTTCTACTAGACCAGAATCCAGACTCTCATCTACTCTGCTGGCTCTCTCCACGTGGTTTATAAGCTTGTCATGTATATCGGATAGAATCTCGTCTGACACATTTGTCTGTTCAAGTATATCCCTTATATAGTCCTTCTGGGTTGATATCGTGTCCACCACATCTTTCACTTCCACCTGAACCTCTTCAAATCCCCTTACTATGTCCTTTATCTTCTCTTTCACAACTTGGCTCATCTCGATTCCTCTCTCTATGGCGTCATTGTTTCTGTCGCTGTTCTCTGATGCCGTTTCCACCTCGTTCTGTATGTTCATCACAAGCTCTTTTATGGTGCTGGTGCTCTCAGTGGTGTTCTCGGCAAGCTTCCTGACCTCTTCTGCCACTATGGCAAACCCTCTGCCGTGCTCTCCAGCTCTGGCCGCCTCTATAGCCGCATTCAGCGCAAGCAGATTCGTCTGGCTGGCTATGTCCGTTATAGTCTCCACTATATCGGTTATCTCTTTCGACCGTTCTCCAAGTTTGGTCATGGACTCTGAAGACTCCTCAGCCTGTGTCTTTAGAGAAGACATCACCCCTAGCAGATTGTCCACAGCTTCTTCACCTTCTACAGACTTCTCCACCGAATCCACCGATATCGATTTCAGCTTTTCGCTCTTGTCTGAAAGCTGCTCTGAAAGCTCGCTAGTCTCGTTGGATATGTTCTTCACCTTCTCCATCATAGACTTTATGTCCTCCGCCAGTCCTGCCAGCTCTCCATGCTGCTGATTCACCAGTCCATGGTTTTGGATTATCTGCACCATATTGCTGTATATATCCTGCATAGAAGACTTTAGAAAGCTGTTCTCCTCTCTAAGCTCCGCTTCCAGTGAACGCTCTCGCTCCAGCCTATCCCTATTTGAAACTTCTTCTCTAGCCTTTTCTTTTCTAAAAAACATATCAATTCCTCCCGGTATAGTTTTGTATTGATATTATACCACTTTTTACATGTATATATAGTTTAGTTTGTTTGAACAAATCTCATTCCATTGTGATAATATTGTCTTAACGACATATTTAGGTGGTGTTTTTTTGAAAGTACAATTAGACTGCGTACACTGCTATTTAAAGCAAGTGGTTTCCACTATGAAAAGAACAGATTTAGATGAAGATACTCAATATCAAATACTCTACAGACTTATGGAAGAGATAAAGGGCTTAGACAATTCAAATACCCCAGCCTATAATTCAAGTGTGATACTTAAAAGTGCTTATGAAATGATAGGGGTGGCCGACCCTTACAAATCGGCAAAGCGAGAGTCGAATGACGCTGCCCTCTCCTTCTATCCAGAACTTTCAGAGCTACTCTCAAGGTCTCAAGACAGACTCAAAGACGCGCTGAAGATAGCTGTAGCTGGAAATGTGATAGACCTTGGAATATACAGGGATTTCGACATAGGTTCAGCCATCTCCCAGGTCATGGACGAAGGCTTTTCTGCGGACTGCTCTGAGCAGTTCAAGTCAGAGCTAGACAGCACAGACAGTGTCCTTATAATAGGCGACAACGCCGGCGAAATAGTGTTCGACAGAATGCTTGTGGAAGAGCTTAGAAGGCTTGGAAAATCTGTGACTTATGTGGTCAAGTCCAGCCCGATCCTAAACGATGCCACTATGGAAGACGCCGAGTACGTCGGAATGACTGATTTGGCAAAAGTTATAGAGACCGGCTCTGGACACCTCGGAGTTTCCATAGACGATATCTCGGACGAATTCAGAAAGGCGCTTGAAAATGCCAGCGTCATAATCTCTAAAGGTCAGGCCAATTTTGAGTCCCTTGAAGGCATTGACTGGATATCTCAAAAGACATTCTTTCTTCTGAAGATAAAATGCGAGGAAGTTGCCTTGGTGTCTGGGCTTAAATTCAACTCCATGGTCTTTTTGAGGAAATCGATATGAACTTCAAAGTGTATGTAGTGTCAAAGAAGATAGAGAAATTCTACCTGGAAGCCGTAGCCGAGTACGAAAAGCGACTAGGTAGATACTGCAAGATAGAGCTTGTACAGGTCAAGAACGAGTCCGCGCTCTTGAAAAAGCTGAGCGATAAATCCTATATGGTGAAGATAAGTAGCTCTAGAGAAAAGCTGTCCTCCGAATCGCTTGCAGAGAAAATAGAGAGTTACGGTCTTTCATCGGTTTCAGATATCTCTCTCGTAATTGGGGATGTGGAGCTAGAATGCCAAGAGCGTTTCTGCATAAGCCCTATGGATATGGACCCCGGGCTGGAAGCCGCTGTGCTGTTCGAGCAGATCTACAGGGGGTATAGGATTATTAATGGTGAACCGTACCATAAATAAAGGAGGCCGATTGGCCTCCTTTATAGTGTTTCTCATACTTCAGATTTTTATTGGTTACATTATTTTTCGTCTTTGTAACAAATCGCCTTAACCACAAATTAACTAAAAGGTATATCTCTCGGAAGTATTTTTTTACAGTTAGGACAAATGTACGGAATCTGTTAATCCCGTTTCTTAATTAGCATCGGTTTTGACAGTATTAAGCCTAACCTTTACACGACCAACTGCTATACCCTTGATTGTTGGCAATTTTATGAAGTGGTGTTATCGTATCTTTTAAAGAGGCAATGAATATTTTTTTTGAATTTTTATCACTTATATCCATATTATAAAGCTCTTTGTTTACATTGAAATAGTCCTCTAAATGATTAGAGGATATTTTATTACTATTCCTCGCTATAGTAAAAGCTCTATATTGGAGTTCACAGAATTCATCATAGTACTCTTTCAAATCAGGTAGATTATTCCCTTTAGAGCTATTAACACATTTAAATGTAGGGATTAAATTCCATAATTCATCGTGTAAAACAAAGCTCCATGGTATAAAATGGTCTATACTTATCTCTCCGTAATTATTAAAATTTGTTTTGTCTAGTAGCTTATTTGTATATATATCTATAATTTGAATCTCACTTCTAATAATCTTCCAGTAATTCTTAGCCTTGGTTAAATCACGCTTAGCTGGAGGGGATATCTTGAAAGGTATTGATGGGGTATTAGGATTTTTACTTTGCAAATAGTAAATAAGCTTATAGTTTAACCACCCTTGAATAATTGCCTGATTATCTTTAATATATTCAGACCAACATTCCCCAAATATAATCTTCTTGTCCTTTTTATCGATTCTATAGAATGGTTTATTATCTGCATTTAGCAACTCTGTAATATAGTCATTAATTTCATAGTCGTTTAATTTTCTGCCGATAAAGCTTTCCCTATTCTTTATATGTTTATCATAAAAAGGGCGTACAAGCCTATAAGGAACATATAGACTTATTTTATTTAATTTTTTATTCAATTCTTTATCTTTACTGTTAAGAACAAAATCATACACATATTCTTCAGTTTCTTCTCTTGATACTTTTAGTCTATCGTTTATATACAATACTATATCACTTATTTTATCTTGAACGCCCAAGTTAAGCTTATAGTATATAACAGGGTGCCAAGCAAGCCCTACCATTCTTGATATAAGTTTCTTAACTGTTGCTTCATTCTTATCTCTAATAACTTCTTTATATATGGAATATAGCCACAATATCTTATAGCTATTAGTAAGGTTCTTCATATCTAACATCTGCTCAAGATATCTACTGTCTACTTTAAGTGATTTTGGTATATTATTTAAATTATTCATTTTTATGCATACCCCTTTTAATAAATCATTATGTGTCATTATCAGATATTGCTGAATATAGGAATATTACATTTTATTGCCAAAGCAGATTTCTCTCCCAAAACAGTTTTCCATATCTTAGATTTTAGCTTATATAGTCCTTATATTGCAAATATATATTCATTACACGACTATATAGAGTCAAATAGCATATATACCTAATAAAAAAGCTTTACTAAAAATATGAGAAAACTCCTAAATGACTATATAAAGTCAATTCTTGAATCATCTATTAGGTACTTAGAGTTTGAGTTATGAGACAGTAGAAATAAGGATTTACATGAAAGATTTATTTCTAAACTAAAACTCACTTTAAAAGATATGCTCTTTAAAGAAACAGAAGCGTGAGTAAAACCAAAAATAGTACTTGATAATGGCATGAAATACGACGAACAAGAGTTGTTAATTGAAGCCACATTATACGTGATGCACGAAAAAAAATAATTGAAGCTCTATTTTTTAACTTAAAGCCTCCTATAGACACAGTACGGAGAACCGTACCACAAATAACGGAGGCCTTTTTGAGGCCTTCTTCGTTTACAATCCTTAAAGTTAAAAAATCGAGACGGTGCAGCACCCTTTCGACAAAACTCCTAAAAGAGTTTTGTTCTATACATAGAAATATTCAACTCCCGCTTTCACAAATTTATAGTGCGAAATTATTACTTCATTTTCCCAAAGTAGTCTTTATTTTTTATAATATAAGCTCTAAAATAATGATATAATTATGTGATAATTTAAAAAAGTCCAGTTTTTTAAAAATAGAAGAGGTGATTTTATGAAATATGAGAAGCTATCCAAGCTATATTACAAATTAGACTCCTCCTATAAAGACGAAGTCGAAAAAAGAAAGTGCGGATATGGAAGCTATCTGACTTCGCTGAAGATTCTGGGTTTTAAGAAAGGAAATGTCACAGATGATTTATTTGAGCTATTCTATGTAAATACTCACGATTTAATGATGCTGCATAGCGAAGTGCTGCTTAACAGCGCCAAGGTCTCATCGCTTATAAGCCAGCTTCCTCCATTTGTAGTGGATTCATATTTTAAAAAGCTAATTGTCAACGAGGCTCAAAGCAGCAATGAAATCGAAGGTGTTAGAAGCACTAAGAAAGAACTGAAAGAAGCGCTTAGTGAGCTGGAAAAAGCTAGCCCTAAAAACAAGAGATTTGTGGGGCTTATGAAGACCTATAGCTATATAGACCGTATAAAGCCGTTTGATAATGTCGAGGACTTCCGAAAGCTATATGATGAATTGGTATCAGATGAAATAGAGTCTGACGATACGCTGGACGGAGAGTTATTCAGGAAAGGATATGTAGAGATAAACAACGGTAATGTCACCACTCATATAGGCTTAAGCTCAGAAGAAAAAATAGTGGAAGCGCTGGGATCACTTGTGCATTACCTAAGCGATATATCTCATCCTGAGCTCTACCGATACATGGTAGCCCACTACTACTATGAGTATATACATCCATTCTATGACGGGAATGGTCGAACTGGGAGACTGATTGTGGGAAGCTATCTGTCTAGATATCTGGAGAAGTATTCAGCTATAACCTTCTCCTATGCTGTGAATAAGGACAAATCAAAATACTATAAATCCCTTGAGGAGATAGCCTTCCCGCTAAACCGTGGCGATATGACCTTCTATCTTATCAGCGTTCTAGAATTGCTCTCAGATGGTCAGGCAGGAGTCATAGAAGACCTTGAACTCAGTCTAATAAAGCTTGAGCGTATAGAAGCCTACTTTAAAAAGGACATCTGGAAGGATCACAACAACGAAAGCATCATGCTGAACTTGATGGTCAGTCTAAGTGTTTTCTTTAAAGAGGGGGCTACTCTGTCACTTCAAGATTTAATGGAGATATCAAATAAATCTAGACATATAGTCAATAAAGCTATGGATTATTTGGTAGATGAAGGTTACGTTGAGGTGATTCGTAAAAAACCTAAAACTTATAGACTTTGCGATGAATGCTTAGAAACTATATTAGGTTCATAACAGACAAAGGAGGCTTTATGTTGAGCAATAGCCAAAGAATACTCTTATCGATCTATATACCTTTTACAATTTTGATACTTTTGTTTGACAGAGCTTTCCCAAATTCGGAAATTGTACAGTACACCAGGTATGTACTTATGGTTTCTCTAGCTCTTTCTACTGCTGTAGTCAAGAAAAGAAAGCCTGAACAGAAAATCATGTCTCTCTCATTTCTTTTTCTAGTCATAGCCGATTTTTTCCTAGTCTTCTCCACCACTATAGACAGCCTAAATATGGACTTGTCTATGTTCGGAATACTTGGCTTTATGCTGGCATATGTCTGCCTGATCTTGGCATACCAGCGAAATTTCAAGCTTGGAAAAGAAGAGCTTTTGGCGGCCGTGCCTGTGGTGGGGATATTCTCTGCCGTATACCTAGATCTTTTTCCGCATCTTGAAGGTATCATGGCGCCCATGGCACTTGTGTTTGGATCTATGCTTAGCTACATGACTTGGACAGCCATATGTACAGTCTTTCGGGGCTATTTTTCCCAAAAGACATCCTATCTTATAGCTATTTCTGGGATTCTTATGTATATATGTGATATAGGTGTGGCCTACTCCCTTTTCCATCCATACTACTCTTCTGTCTATGTGACATGGCTTAAAAATATAGTCTGGGCAGCCTATATTCCAGGCTGGACTCTGCTGGCTTTGGTTATAAACGAAGATTCAAAGTAAAACTTTTTCATGTAAGCTCAAAAGGCTGAAGTTGACTTAAAAGTCTACTTCAGCCTTTAAATATTCCCAATGCTATTTGGGAAGTCCACGTCGATATTTGAACTTGTCCACGAACTTTTTACCCCAGTTGTCCATAGCCTCCAGTATTGGAACTAGCTCTTTTCCCATTGGAGTAAGCGAATACTCGACCATGGGTGGAACTTGAGGGTAAATAGTTTTTTCAACAAGCCCGTTCTTCGTCAAGTCCCTCAGCTGCTGAGTGAGCATCTTCTGGGTTATCTCCGGTATCAGCTTCTTGAACTCATTGAATCTAATCGGCTCATGATTGCTGAGATTCCAAAGTATCAGGGCTTTCCACTTCCCGCTTAGAACTTCTAGCGTGATCTCAATCTCGCATCTGTAGTTGCTGCAACTGACCTTGTTTGATCTATCCTCTGGCATAGTCCAACCTCCTTGTCTAATGAAATTTATAAACTCCATAGCCTCTCTGCTCGTCATAGATAATCTATTTTTCTTTTACATATCCTCTGTCCAAGAGCCTTTTCTCTTTGACTTGGATTCATACAGCGCCTCATCAGCCCTGTGCAGCAATTCATCATAGTTCCCTGGCCAGCTTTCAATCCAGACTAGGCCCCCCGAGATGCCCAGTGAACGGATTGCTCCGTCTGGAAACTTAAGTGGCAAGTCTTTAAGCCGACTGTAGAACATATCCATGCACTCTCTGACTTCAAGCTTACTATCGAATCCATGTAGGAGGAGTACGAACTCATCTCCGGACCTTCTTCCAAGAAGCATCTTGTCTCTATCAGCTATATTTTTAAGCTGATTCACTCCCTCTACTATATAGTAGTCTCCCCATTTATGTCCGTAAGTATCGTTTACAGATTTTAAATTGTCCAGGTCGAACATAACAAGCGCTGTAGCCTTTAGATCTGTACTGTCTAGTATACTTTCCATATAGCTTTTAAAAGCCTTTCTATTGAGCAGTTTTGTCAGAGGATCTATATCCCTTTCTTTTAGAATCTCCAGCTTCTCCTCCATCTCCTCTGTAACGTCTTCAGCCACGCCTATTACAGTTGTCTCTGTTTCTGTCGTATTTAGCTTGACCCACTTCCTGGGCATTCCCTCTATCCTGTAGACGTCTTCCTCGTCTTTTTCAGGGTGCTCCATTATCTCTTTTATTTTATTCTGAAACGCTTCTCTATCTGTTGAGTCCAGCCCAAGAATTCTCGGAAGCTTCTCGGTCACAAAGACAGTTCCAGAGTTGCTCTTGATTTCAAATGCACCTATAGGCATGTCTAGAAGGTCTATTATCCTTGAAAGCCTCGAGGCCGACTCAATGCGTTCATTGTTCGACTCCTCCATAGCTTTCGCAAGCTCATCCACTTCAAAAAGTCCTGTAGCCCTAAGCTTCAACTTTTCGTCTCTCTTTCTCGAGCGGAAGTCTTCCGACAGTTCAAGAATCGGCTTGGAAGCTCTATAGCTGAAAAAAGCTCCGCCTACTGTACCCAGTGCAAGCGCAACCCCAAATGAAAACCATAGCAGTTTCTGGATATACTGGACATGGGAGAGCAGATTGTCTTCCTTTGCAAATCCAGCTATATACCAGTGCTCTGACTCAAACGGGGTGTTTGGCTGGTAAAGCTTAAACTCTTCTACACTTGCATATATATCTTCTTTGCCACTGTAGCTATCCACTTCGTATAGACCGAACTGTTCGTTCTTTTCGATAAGCGAAAGCCCGTCTTCTTTGTCTATGAGCCTCTTCTGGAATGACCCCACTGTAACTTTTGGTTCCATATCTCTGTCGCTTTCTTCTCTGTTTAGAATCATATAGCCTAGAGAATCTTTTTCCTGTATCTCTGTCGAAGGTATCATATTGGCCAAGTAGTTAAGCGTCAGTTCTACTCCTATGACGCCTCTGAAGCTGTTTTTCGAGTCGAATATAGGCATGCTGTATGTCATGACCTCCAGGTCTTTTTCAGACATCTTAAACGGCTCGCTCCAATACCCCATAAGTTTTGAGTCGTATGAAATATCCGACTGCCCAAATCCTATCTGGTACGGCTTCATAAAGAAATCCCTGTTTGTATCGGTAAGCATAAAGTCATAGCTCCACGTCCTGTCCAAGGGGGCTTTAAGCTCCTTCGCCACTTCTGAAGGCCCCACTACCATGTAAAGGTCGCTATATGAATAGTTATTGGTCTGAGGATCGTAATCCCTGATGTGAAGCGCTGGGTAGCTTTCTTTGCTCATATCGTCTGCCAAAATCAAGTAGACTCCCGTAGTCTGTGTAGTCCGAAGCATATCTACAATGTCCTTGGATACACTTTTGAGCAGCTCTTGATCCGAACTGTAGTCTTCTGAGAGTTTAAGTGATATTTGATTTATAAAAGGGTCTATATTTGTCCAGCGATTTTTCATCTCCAGCTCTAGATATGACTTTCTCTCTTCAACTCTATTGTTGAAGTTTTCATAGGCATTCAGTCTCGTCTCCTCTAGAACTCCTCCAAGTATAAGCACAGCCATAAGCAGCGTAGACTGCATAACAACTATCCCAGCACCAAAAGTTGTAAGCTTGAACAGCAGAGAGTTCTTGTGCCTAAATATTTTTTTCATCTTTATACACCCTTACTTTTTTATTGTCTTGTTTATCTGTTCTCTTAAGGAACTATACCACGTTTCAAAGCTCTCGTCACTAGACAAGCTCTCTATAATCTGCTCTCTCAGCTGTCCTTCGGCTTCCCTCTCCTTAATCAACTCCAAGTCACGCCTAACCCTGTCTATGAGGTGAGATTCCAGTATGGTCTTGGCCTCATAGCTTTTTTCAAACGGCTTGGAGTTGTAGAAGCTGTAGTCTTTTAACATTTCTTTTGTAGTTATAATCGAAGCTTTTACCGCCGGACTAGCTATTTCTGCTGATTCCAGTGCCTCTATCAACACCTCTTCTTTCAACGCTTCATTTTTTACAGGAAAATACCCTGTTGATATCGCAAAGTTTACATTTCTTTCTGTATCCGTAAACCACCTTAAAAACTCTGCTGATGCATATTCATGAGCCCTGTCGCTTTTAACTATGCACATTCCTGCACCTCTTTGGACTGCATACTTTTTTCCATCTTCAAAATAAGGATAAGGAAGTATCATAGGTTCTATAGGCACTACATCCCCCTGATCAAGAGTCACCTCTTCTGGGAAATAAGATGCTCCTCCTGTAGAGCCTGTATAAGCTATCGACGTTCCCGTCCTGACATCGTCTGAGCTAAAGCGTCCAGTCTTTACGAAATGCCCCTTTATATATGGGACATAGTAGTTTTGCCATATCTTTTTAGCTATCTCCTTGGACAGTGCAAACTCTGCTGTTCCGTCTTCACTGTAGTCGAACATCTCTCCTCCAAGCTGGACTGACGACTGAATCATATAGTTCACATTTTCATTTATTCCAAAAAAACCTTCTCCAGTTTCTTTGTAGTATGCTTCGGCTACTTCAACTAGGCCTTCCCAGGTTTGCAGATCCGACGGCTGAAATCCATTTTTTTCAGCAAATTCATCCCACAACGTCTTGTTTACGTAGAGGTTTTCAGTCGACTTTGCGACAGGCATTATATAGACCTTGCCGTCTGATGCAATCTTCCCCTCCTCTAAAAACTCTTCTCTGTACTCTGACAATTCTTCCTCGCTAAAATATTCGTCAAGGCTTACAAGCTCTTTTACGTTCTTGACTTGAAAAGCGCTCTCTGGATATGCCGCAAATATGTCCGGCATCAAAGATGCTCCCATAGACCCATTTGCTGCATTGAGCACCTCTATATCCAACTGCTCTGCATCTGCTTGACTCTTGGCATCTATAACTATTCCCTTTTCCATTCCCACAGTCTCGTTAAACTCCGCAACTGCTGTATCAAACTTCTCTTTTATATACCCGTTGTAATAATGCCATACAGTTACTGTTATAGGCTTGTCGGGGTCTAGCAGATCAGCCTCTTTGTCGGTGCTAGAGCATCCCGTGACCATAAGCAGTACAGTGGCTATAATCAGCGCTACCCCTATAAAATATCTATGCTTCTTCATCTTTCCCATCCTTCCATAGTGTAATCTTATAGTTTATACCCCCTATACTCTCTTTTATACATTCAGATAGTCCTTTGGACCTAAAACAAAAAGGGAATTGGATATAAATATATCCAATTCCCATCTGAAATCTAGCCACTTAGTTATTCTGTTTTCAAAACCCTACTTTGCTCTCTGCTTTTTCAACACTTTGTCTATAAATACCCTTGTCAGCTCAGAGTCAAATTGTGTCCCCATATTCCTCTCTAGCTCGTCTATGGCTTCTTGTCTGTTCAGCTTATGCTTGTAAACTCTCTCGTTAGTCATAGCGCTATAGGCATCCACTATTGTCAACATTCTGGACTCCAGCGGTATTTTTTCTCCCTTCAGTCTGTTAGGGTAACCATTTCCATCTATTCTTTCGTGATGACTTAGAACGTATTCGGCTATAGGAGCTAGGTGCGTCACAGACCTCAGTATCTGGTAACCCACTTCTGGGTGTCTTCTGATTTCCTCTATTTCTCTTTCACTTAAACTGTCGCTTTTATTCAAAGTGCTGGAGTCTAGGACTATTAACCCTATGTCGTGGACTTTTCCTATCATCCTTAACTGCTCCACTTTTTCAGCGTCAAAGCCCATAGCTTCTCCGAACTTCCCCATGATCTCACTCACATCTTTTGAGTGCTTCCTTCCAGTTATATCGGTCTCAAAAAACTTGGCTATGACTTTTCCTAAAGTCTTTTTTCTCATAGCTGGACTTTCACTTAGCTTTCTCTTGTACATCCCGTCTTCCGCCCGCTTAAGTGCCTTTTCCACATTCTCGTTTATGTTTGTTTTAGTTCCACATCCGGCCGAAAGCGACACGACTATATGGTTTATGTCCTCTTTTTTAGCTTCCATGTAGATTCTTCCTACAAAAGATTTAGCCTCCCTTTCATATGTGTTAGGGAGTATCACCGCAAACTCGTCTCCCCCAACTCTAGAGATTATGTCGTCAGCTCTGCAGGCTCGCTTTAGAGTCTCTGATATCCTTTTTAAAAGCTGGTCTCCCGCTTTATGTCCAAAGGCATCGTTTGTAAGCTTAAGTCCATTTACGTCTATCATTATCAGGCTAAGAGGCAGATTCCTGGAGTGATCTAGTCGCTTTAGCTCTTCTTCAAAAAAGCGGCGATTGTAGAGTCCTGTCAATTGATCGTGGTAGCTAAGGTACTCCACCTTTTCTTGCTTCTCCTTTTGGGCGGAGATGTCTCTGAAAACTATGATAGTCCCCTCTGCACACTTATCTGTCTTGGGCATATTGTTTAGCCTGTATTCAACCACATATTCCCGGCCATTTTTCGACTTCAGTAAGCCTTCCCTCAGCTCTCCAAACTCCTCGGGGCTACATAAGTTCAAGTCTACTATTCTGTCACTCTCCTCTAGGCTGTAAAGCTCGAGTACATCGCCAAGCAGCTTGCCTTCTGCACCTGAACCTTCGCATCCAAGCAAGCGCTTTGCTACCTTGTTTATCACCCTCACCCTGTTGTCGCTCCCTATCGATAGCACACCATCTCCTATCGAAAGCAACATTCTCCTCAAAAACTCTTTCTCAGCTTCGAGCCTGGTCTCTAGATTTATTCTATCGGTTATATCCCTCGCCGCTGCATATATATATCCGTTTTCAAAGTTGGACCGCCACTCTATATACCTATACAATCCATCTTTCGAACGGTATCTGTTCACAAATCCCTTTATGCTGCTGCCGTAGCTTAGTTTTTCAGTGGCTTTCAAAGTCCCCTCTAGGTCTTCTGGGTGGATATAGTCAAAGAACAGACTGCCCTCAATCTCCTCTCTTGAGTATCCAAGTATTTCCTCCCACTCTCTGTTGACTTTTATAAATCGACCTTCCAAGTCCGCTATACAGAGCAGATCTAAGTTGACTTCAAAAAAACCCTCTAGTTCAGCTTGAGACTTCAAAAGATCTTCTCTCAGATTCTTTTCCTCGGTTATGTCGTGTACGCTTATGACAAATTTTAAGGCTTTGTCATATGATATGCCCTTTATTTCCGCATAAAACCATCTATCATCGCCTTCCACTATCGACTTATATACAAGCGATTCCTTCTTTCCACTTGATTTCGCTTTTTCCAGTGTATTTAAAACACTTTCGCCTAGTTCATCCCCGAGAAGTTCGTCCACCCTTTTGCCTATTATGTTTCCCTTTGTAGCAAATAAACTCCTCTCGTCTTCTACCAATACGTCAGTGTATATATAGTTTTCATCTAGTTCGATGACTATGTCGCTTGACGCCATAAGGAGTCTTAGCTTTTCTTCTACCTCTTTTTTCTCATTGGTTATATCAGTTATATAGGTTATAAACTCTCCATGCCTAGGCGATTCCGTCTTCACCCTATAGTGCCTTCCAAGCGGCTTAGAATATTGTTCCACCTCTTTTGCCCTTCCCGACAGGGCAACTTCACCATAGAACTCTATCCAGTTGAAATCGGAGTTTATTATATCCGGCAGAATCTCGGTTATCTTCTTCCCGATTATATCTTCCCTTTTTAGTCCAGTCTGCTCTTCAAATGACCTGTTTACTTCAATATACTGATAGTCTATCGGCCTGTTTTCTTCATCAAGTATAATTCTATGGCGAGCATATCCTATTGGCATATCATCTATAATCTTTCTGTAGCTCAGTTCGTCCATACCTTTCCTCCCAATCAGAGTTAATTATAGCCCAGTTTTAGATTTATACCCAGGATATGCCCTCTTATCCATACAATCAGTTCTTTAGTCCTATCTGTTTTCCATGACCTTGCCGTCCGGCATCTCGCCACCTGGGAATTCTCCCGGCATAGGCCTCTCTCCTCCAGGACCCATTTTCCGTTGAACATCCCCTACATTTGTAACCGTGTTCTCCAAGGTGAAGCTTTCCGCCATCACTTCGCCCTCAATCTCTCCGCCTATGCTTAGTTCGTGGAAGCTCTCTCCACCTGCAACTTCAGCTGTGCTGAACAAATTGTAAGTCGATCCTTTCTCCAGGCTAGGTGTACTTATCAGCACGCTGCTGTACTCCTTGTCACTGTTGAAAGTGAGTATTTCCTTGCCATCTTCGGAGGAAAGCCTAAGCAATTCGCTTTTCTTGATTCCCCCTAGTATTACGGAGTTCTGCACGGATGTCGCCTCGCTTGGGACACTGTTGTCCCCTCCAGCAGCAAGCACAGTTCCGCCGTTTATGTTGAATTCATTCTGGTCCGAATCTATTCCGGCCTCAGGCATACCCGCCCCTGTAGCCACCACTGTCCCGCCGTTTATGTTTATAGTCCCGTTTGAGTCTATGCCGTCTCCGTTGGTGGCAGCAGAGTATACCTCTCCTCCGTTTATAGTTATGTCTTCTGCGGCGTTTATCCCGTCATCGCTTGCTGATACATTAAGGCTCCCTCCGTTTATCTCTATAGAGGCTTTGCTCTCAAGCCCCTCCTCGGATTTTGAGACGTCTATGCTTCCTCCGTTTACAGTGAGAGTGCTGTTCGCCTTTATTCCGTTGTTCAGAGCCGAAATGCTGATATTGGAGCTGTTCACCGTTACGTCGTCGTCGCTTTCTATTCCATTTCCGCTGACACCTTCTATGTCAAGCTTTCCATCGCCCTCAAACACCAAGCTGTCGTTTGAAAAAACTGTCGCATTCAGCTGACTGCTTCCTCCATCTGACAGCTTGTTCTCGGTTCCCGCTTTTGCGCTTATGGTGACCTTCGCTGCGCTGTCCACCTGTATCGCAGGACCTTCGCTGTTTGTTATATCCACCCCATCTAGCTCTATAAACACCTCTTCATCTGTGTCCACTTTAAGCTGTCCGTCGCTTAAATCCCCACTTACAGTATAGCTGCCTCCATCTACTATGTCCGTTGGCTGACCCTCCGATAGATCTATATCTGTAGAGCTTACATCTGCTGCATTTGAGCTTTCAGTCTCTTTGGATTCTCCGTTTTGAGCGCATGACGCCAGTGAAATGGAAAGCGCCATAAGCGACACAGCTTTTACAAATTTTCTTTTCAATTCTCTCACCTTCTCTTTCTCGATTTTATCTGAATTCCCTCTGCGTAAGGGCTATGCTTAGGTTTCCATTCAGACACCTCAGCTCGTCTATGAAATTCTTCTGGTCCGACTCTTCTTTCATATTCACTATGTAGGTGAGCTCGAATAGATTTCCAAATTCAGTTGTCTTTGTCTGGCTCAGCACATACTTAGCTGTATACTTGTTTAATGTCTCGTCGAACACTCCCCTGTAGTTGAGGTTCTCCGGCACTGTTATCTTGAGCTTCATGGAGCTGTCTTTATGGGCTCCGTAGTCTGTTATGCCAAGCAGCACCATAATCAAGCAGAGTATCGCGGCGAATATGGCCGCATAAAGTATATATCCCATTCCGCACGCCAGCCCGACTCCCAGTGTAAAGAACACATAGGCTATATCCTTAGGGTCTCCCGGTGCGCTCCTAAACCTTATAAGGCTGAATGCTCCTGCAAGGCTGAATGCCCTGGCTATATTGCTTCCCACAAGCAGAATTATCATGGCTATTATGGCTGGTAACATTATCATAGTGACGGCAAAATTTCCTGAATAGTCCCCATCTCTATATGTCTTCATATAGACCAAGCTTATTGCAAGGCCCAGTACAAGCCCCGATATGACTACTGTCATCACGCTTGAAAGCGTAAAAGAGTCAGCCACCGACGCTGAAAGCAGTTCTTCCAATTTGATCACATCCTCTCTAGATTTCTTGTGCTCTTGTTGCAGTATCTCTTGAATTCATTCCCATACTTGGAGAACTTGGTGTTGTAAACTTCAAGCTCTGAAAGCATCTTAGACAGCCACAGCGGGCTTGAATCTGAAAACTTGACCTCCATAAGACGCTTGCCGTCAGGAATTAAAAGCTCGTCACAATCCGATGTGCTCAGGTCCAGATCTTTTCTCCTTGTGGCTATCCTGCTGTCGAATGTCACTCTCAAGTTGCTGTCCTCTCTTCCGAAGTAGGCTACTCTTTCATAGCCAATAAATACCTTTGGCTTCAAGCTATGCCTCTTCAGAAGATACGCTATCTCGTCCACTATCTGCCTGTCCATGCAGCCTTCAGCTCTCGGAAGCTTCCCCTGGCCTATGAACAGCTCTGCGTCTCTTAGCTTTAGCGAAATCCTTCGCTTAGACACCACGCCCCCTATTTTCTTCTTGATCTCCATATATACGTGTTCATCGCTCGAACTTATCTCAGAGTAGCTTCTGAGCCTCAGCTTCTCCTTGTAGTATGGGCTCGATATCGAGTGCCTTATCAGCTCGTCTTGGTCGGTATCGTAGTAGACATTGTATATGTAGTAGCCACGCTTGCTTCCAGAGTGACCGTCCAGGTACATATGCTCCAAGAGCCTCTCTTTCATTTCCTCAAACACAGCTTCCTCTAGAAGGTACTTGCGCTCCCTTCGCTTGAATATCTGTATCGCCAACTTGATCCCCCTCTCTCTTTGACATATATGCATTCTAGCCCTCGAATGTGTAGGCTGTATGAACGTAGCGCGAACCTTTTGTGAATATGTATGACTTGTCCTAGAAAATTTCTTGAAATAAATATATAATTGTATCTGGAAGGTGATATTTTGAAAAAAAGCGAAGTAAATGAAATAAGAAAGCAGTTTGATCATGACAGATGCACTATCTCTAGAATATGTGGGTGCTATATAGATGGCGAGAAGAGTATAAAGACGGTCTTTACAGACTCGTTTCTGACGCTTCCGGAAGAAGAGACCTTTAAGTACTTCGAGATATTCAAGAAGACTCTCTCAGGGACTGTGGGCAAGAATCTGCTAGACATAGACTTCCCAAGGGACGACAGCTTTGAAAACAGCCAAAACGATTTTTTGATCCAACTTAAAAACAGCGAGCTGCGGGATGACAAGCTGAATATGAGGCTTTACGAGGAGGTCATAAAGTCCTTTAACTACGCCGGAAACTACCTTGTGCTGCTGGTGTATATGGCCTATGACGTTCCTGGAATCAGCAACGACAACCTAACGCTTGAGGATGCCTCTGACGAGGTCTATAAATGTGTGCTCTGCTCTATATGCCCTGTGGAGCTTTCGAAAGCTGGCTTAAGCTATCAGCCTGATGAAAACAAAATTTCTCACAGAAAGCAGGACTGGGTTGTGGGCATGCCGCTCAACGGCTTTCTATTCCCGGCCTTTAACGAGCGAAGCGCCGATGTAAACAGCATTCTCTACTACTCTAAGAATCCGAAAGTCCTTCAGGATGAGCTTATAGAAAACCTGCTTGGATGTGAAGCCCCTCTGACTGCGGAGCTTCAGAAAGACGTATTCACCGACATAATAGCGGAGACTCTAGGGGATGACTGCGACTACGAAACGGTCAGGAGTATAAATGAAAAGCTTGGGCAGATGGTAGAGGAGAGCAAAGAAGAGCTCAGACCTCCTACTATAGATGTAGCCGAGCTTAAATCCGTGCTTGTAGAGAGCGGCGTATCTGGCGAAAAAATAGAGTCTCTAGACCAGAAGTGCAGCGAGAACCAAGAGCTTGCAAAGCGGGAGCTTCATCTGTCTAATTTGGTGAACACCAGAAGCTTTGAAGTCAGCACGCCTAGCATCTCTATAAAGGTCGACCCCGACTCCACTCACCTCTTAGAGACGAAGCTGGTGGACGGAAGAAAGTCGATAGTCATACCTATCACTGATGAAGTCGAAGTGAATGGAGTTCCTGTGAAAATTTGATTTTGTGATTACAATCATATCTCTATCTAGAGTCTCCCTATATAATTGTGTTATGGAAAATACATTTAGATAAGGACGGGATGAGAATGAACTCTATAGATATACTTAAACAGGAACATGTTGTTATAAAGAAGGCGCTGGCTGTGATAAGGGCCATCTGCCTTGATCTGACCAAGGGGGCTTCAGTTCCCTACGAGGACATGTACAGCATAATCGACTTCGTGCGAAACTACGCAGACAAGTACCACCATGCAAAGGAAGAGGACATGCTCTTTTTAGATATGAATGCGGAGCTTAAAGACAAGATCGGGGAAGGCCCTGTACAGGGCATGCTTATAGAGCATAACTTTGGAAGAGGCTATATGATGGACTTGGAAGCGGCCCTAAAAGCCCATAGCGAAGGAGACTATGAAAGCATACTGGACATAATCGCAAATGCCATGGGCTATGCAAACCTTCTTTCAAAACATATACACAAAGAAGACAATGTCATCTACACTTTTGCTGAAAAGAACCTCGCCAAAGAAACCCTTGGAAAACTGGACAGCCAGTTCGAGGAGATTGAAAGCAGCCCTGAGAGCATAGCTCAGAGAGAGAAGTATCTGGGGCTTGTAGACGCCCTTGAGTCCAAATACCTGGCTTAAAATTTAAAACTCCGATGGAATCCATCGGAGTTTTCTGCTACTTGTAGCTACAGTTTTTAACTTCAAAATAGGCTTGGGGATGGTCGCAAACAGGACATCTCTCAAGCGCCTCTTTCGACTCGTAAGTATGCCCGCAGTTTTGGCATATCCATGTTACACTCTCCTGCTTCTCAAATATCTTGTTCTGCTTCAGATTTTCAAGAAGCTCTAGATACCTCTGCTCGTGCTCTTTCTCTATTCTGCCTACGCTCTCAAACAGAAAAGCAATCGTTGCAAAGCCCTCTTCCCTTGCTTCTTTCGCAAAGTCGTCGTACATGCTGGTCCACTCGTAGTTCTCCCCGCCTGCGGCTTCCTTCAAGTTCTCCTCAGTGGAGCTCACCCCGTCGTTCAGCAGCTTGTACCATATCTTGGCATGCTCCTTCTCGTTTCTGGCAGTCTCTTCGAATATGTCCGCTATCTGGTTGTAGCCCTCTTTTCTGGCCTGCGATGCAAAGTAGGTATATTTATTCCTGGCCTGTGACTCCCCTGCGAATGCAGACTGTAGATTCTTTTCTGTTTTAGTTCCCTTTAGATCCATATTTTATACTCCCTTTCACTCTGAATTTTACATGATATCAATTTAAGATTACATATATATAGGTATCATTATACCCTTTTTAGCTGGTCGAAAATCAAAAATCCAAGTTTGCATAAATACTCGATATGTTTGCCATAATAGAGTATAATATATTTAATCTAAAGAAAGAAGGAGATGTACCATGGGGAAAACATTAGCTGAGAAAATATTTGACGCGCACAGGATAGATATGCCTTTTCCTGATACGCATGTACTGAAACTAGACAGAGTTTTCTGTCATGAAATCACTACACCTATAGCGATTACAGACCTTATGTCTAGAGGGATGGACAAGGTATTCGACCCTACTAAGATAAAGGCCGTTATAGACCACGTAACTCCTGCAAAGGACTCTAAGACTGCAGAGCAGGGAAAAATACTTCGTGACTGGGCTAGAAGACACGGAATAAAAGACTTCTTTGACATCGGAAGAAACGGTGTATGCCACGCCATATTCCCTGAAAAAGGATTCGTAAGACCAGGATACACTATAATAATGGGCGACTCCCACACTTGTACTCACGGAGCTTTCGGAGCTTTCGCGGCAGGTGTCGGAACTACTGACCTTGAAGTTGGAATCCTTAAAGGAGTATGCGCATTCCGTGCTCCTAAGACTATCAAGATAGTTTTAAACGGAACGCCTAAGCCAGGTGTATTCGCAAAAGACATAATCCTGTTTATAATCAAAGAGCTCACAGTAAACGGCGCTACAAACAAGGTAATAGAGTTTACAGGACCTGTTGTGGACGAAATGTCTATGGAAGCCCGTATGACTCTATGCAATATGGCTATAGAAGCCGGCGGAACTAGCGGAGTTTGCTATCCTGACATGACTACTGTGGAATACCTTTGGGATTTCATAAAAGACGAGTTCAGCTCTAAAGAGGAAGCTCTAGCGGAGTACTCTAAGTGGATATCAGACGAAGACGCTTCTTACGACGAAGTGCGTGAGTACAACGTATCTGACCTTGAGCCTATGGTGACTTTCGGATTCAAGCCTGACCAGGTGAAGCCTGTTCGTGAACTTGAAGGCGAAAGAGTTGACCAGGTGTATATAGGAAGCTGTACAAACGGACGTATAGAAGACCTTAGAGCTGCTGCGGCTGTGCTTAAAGGCAAGAAGATAAGCGACTGCGTGCGTGGAATAGTGAGTCCTGCTACGCCTGAGATATACTCTATAGCTCTAAAAGAAGGCATAATAGAGATATTCCAAGAGGCCGGCTTCTGCGTTACAAACCCTACTTGTGGAGCTTGTCTTGGAATGAGCAACGGTATACTTGCAGAAGGCGAAGTCTGCGCTTCTACTACAAACCGTAACTTCAACGGAAGAATGGGTAAAGGTGGAATGGTTCACCTTATGAGTCCTGCGACTGCTGCAGCCTCTGCTATTGCAGGAAAAATAACTAATTCAGAACTATACAAAGGCTAGAATTGGGGGAAATGAGATGAAGAATTTTAGTGGAAAAGTTTTATTTTTAGATAGAAGCGACATAAACACAGACGAGATAATCCCGGCTAAATACCTTACAGAGATCACAAAAGAAGCTCTTAAGCCGTACCTTCTTGAGGATCTTTCACTTCCAGGCTTCGACAACAAAAACGACATCGTGGATAAAGTGGCTGTAATCACTAGAGAGAACTTCGGCTGCGGATCTTCTAGAGAGCACGCACCTTGGGCTCTTGAGGTGAACGGAATAAACGTGGTCATAGCTGAAAACTTTGCGAGAATTTTCAGACAGAATATGTTCAACTGTGGAATGCTTGCAATAGAGCTTCCAAAAGAGACTATAGACTCTCTTTTCGCAGACTACTCTGGCGGAGAGACTTCCGTGGACATAGATGTGGAAAACGAGACTCTAACTGTGTCTTCAGCTGAAAAATCTGAGTCAATCAAGTTTGAAATCGGCGCTTTCGACAAGACGCTTGTCAAAGAAGGCGGATGGATACTTTACGCTGATAAGAATTACTAAAATTTCAGACATAAAAAACCTCCCTGATTTATTTTCAGGGAGGTTTTTCGTTCTACTCTCTTATCTTGAATATATCCATCTCTTCTATAAGCTTTTCTGAAAGTTCGTTCAGGGAATCTGCCGCCCTGGACACCTCGTCGTTTGCAAGCGACTGCTGCTCTACCGAAGCTGTAACTTCCTCAGAGGCTGCGGCTGTCTCCTGGGACACTGAAGATATGTTCTCCATTGCAGATACAACTGCTTCCTTGTCTCTGTTCATGTCCTCTATAGATCGACCCATCTCCTCTAGCTTTATGCTTATGTCCTCTATCAGTTCTGAAATAGTGTCAAACGAATGACCCACCTTGTCTACGGCCCCGTTTTGCTCGACATTTATAGCTTTAACCTCTTCCATAGCCTTTACAGTCTCGCCGCTCTTGCCCTGCACCGCCAGGATGATGTCTTTTATATCGTTTGAAGACGACTTCGACTCCTCTGCAAGCTTCCTTATCTCCTCTGCCACGACTGCAAATCCTTTCCCAGCCTCGCCTGCCCTGGCTGCCTCTATAGAAGCGTTCAGCGCAAGCAGATTCGTCTGCTCTGCAATCGAGTCTATAGCCGCTAGGATATCCCCTACCCTCGCTATGTCAGAGTCCAGCTCTATTATCTCGTTTTCTATCTGATTTGTGCTTCTGTTGTTCTGCTCTGTCTTCTTTCTGAGCTCTGAGACCACTTCCGTGCTCTCTCTATTTGTGCTGTTTATGCTCTCTACAGAGGCAAGCGTGTTTTCGGAATTAGAGCGAAGCTCCTCTAGTTTCATAGACAGCTCCGTTACAAGAGAAACTCCTCTCTCTGTGTCAGAGGCCTGCTCTGAAGCTCCATGCGCTATCTCCTCAACCGTCCTGCTGATCTCATCCGAAGATATGTTTGTAGCCTCTGCCGACTTGGCCAGCGCATGCGAAGAGCTTGAGACTTCCTTTGAAACAGACTTTATATCCGATATCAGCGCACTCAGCTTTTCTGTCATGACGTTGAAGCTCTCCGCCAACTCTCCAAGTTCGTCGTTGCTCTTTATCTCGATTTTCTCTGTAAAATCACCCTCGGCCATCTGCTTTACACCTGCCAAGAGTTTCTTTATGATTCTTATAAAGCTGTTTGAGAACAGCATAGATATCACCACTCCAAGTGCCGCTATCACAAGACCAGCCACAAGTATTGTCACTGCCATCTTGTTTATATCCTGCGCTATCTCCCCTGTTGGAATTATAGTTACAAGCTTCCAGTCTGCACCCTTTAGTCTCGTTATAAACTTAAGCTGCTCCTGCGACTCTCCCTCTGGATTTACATAGACATCTCTAAACACCTTGAAGTCTTCTTCCATGTCTATAAAGCTCTCTCTCCCTACAAACTCCGTTCCGAACTCCTGCTCCATCTTTGTGCCGACTATTACTCCGTTTCTGTCTACAAGTATCGGGAAACCTGTGTCCCCTATATTTATGCTTGAAAACTCTGCGTTTATGTCCTCTAAAGGTATATCAACCCCAACTACACCTACTAACTCTTCCCCTCTCATAATAGGTACTCCTACTGTTAAGAGCTGTTTGCCTGAACCTTCGTATAAGTCTGATATGTAAGTTTTTTTCTCCGACAATACCTTCTTAAACCACTCTTGGTCTTTTACATTTACATTTCCCACTTTGCCGCTTTTTTCTATGATGTCCATATTGCCTTGCAGATCAGCCAAGACTGCGTTCTGTGTCTTGAAACTGCTTAAAAAGCCCTTAATTCCTGATATGGCAGCCTCTCTTCGCTCTGGACTTCCATCCAAGTTGTAGTCCTTTATGGCCTGCATCTCTGAAAGCGCCTCTGTCTTCTCTACGTAGTAGCTCAGGTACTGATCTAGCGACCTTGTGAGTTCGTTCCCAAGCGCCAGGCCAAACTTTTCATACTGGCCGTTCAGGCTGTCTTCTGAGGAATTGCTTGCTATAATTCCAAGCGCTAGCGACGGCAGGATCACTAGAAGTATCATTATCCCCAAGAGTTTTGCCTTGATTGAAATCTTTTTTGATCTTTTTCTCAATAAATTCTCCCCCTCAAATAATTATATTTTAATGTCAACACAACCACAATATTATCAAATTTTTAATATTTAGTAAATAGCCATGGCTCATAACCTGATTCCATTGTCTCGCTCAAAGTGGTAGTATATTAATAAAAGGGAGTGATTTTTTGTACAGTGAAATTTCAAAACTAATAGTCTACAAGGATATAAGCAACGACAGCGTCATTTCAGGGCTTTCAGAGATATTCAGAAAGTTCGAGGGCAAGAACTTCAACAGCGAGCAGCTTGTCTCGGATATATACTCGCAGATTCACAGACTGCTTGAGATATCCACAGAGTACGGCTTCGACGACAACCTGTGGCAGAGCTACCTTGCCTTTATGATTGCAACTACCGAGACGCCTTTCAGCATGGTCTGTGAGCTGAACGGAGCAAGCGAAGGGTCTGTAAACAGCCTTGCAAAGCACGACTTCAAGCTCTTTAAAAAGCTCTTCAACTACGACTTCTCTGATATAGAGTATGCGCT
Organism: Andreesenia angusta; assembly: GCF_001855385.1. Classification (NCBI taxonomy): domain Bacteria; kingdom Bacillati; phylum Bacillota; class Tissierellia; order Tissierellales; family Gottschalkiaceae; genus Andreesenia; species Andreesenia angusta. The sequence goes on from NZ_MKIE01000001.1 coordinate 437,071, forward strand.
CTCCATAGACTGCTTCTCCACAATATGCAGCTACAAAGCTGTGAAAAAGGACAGCAGGAAGTACAACGAGTCTGTAAGCGTAAAAGTCAAAAACCTGAGAGATGCCATAAGAGATGCTAGTGATGAAGACGAGATCTTTCTGGCTGTCACAGAGTTCTACAGGCAATACGGCGTGGGAACCCTGGGACTGAACAAGGCTTTCCGTCTGAAAGAGGGCTCCTCAGAGCTTGAGCCTATAAGCAATACACAGGAAGTCTATCTTGACGACCTTATAGGCTACGAAATCCAGAAGAAGACTCTAGTGGAGAATACCGAGGCTTTTGTCTCTGGCAGAAAGGCCAACAATGTGCTTCTTTTCGGGGACAGCGGAACAGGTAAGTCCACTAGCATAAAGGCCATACTGAACGAGTACTACGACCAGGGGCTCAGAATCATAGAGATTTACAAGCACCAGTTTAAACACCTTTCAAATATAATAGCCAGCGTAAAGAACAGAAACTACAGATTTATAATCTACATGGATGATCTGTCCTTCGAGGACTTCGAGATAGAGTACAAATACCTTAAAGCTGTGATCGAAGGCGGGCTCGAGATAACGCCTGAAAACATACTCATATACGCCACTTCCAACAGAAGGCATCTTATAAAGGAAAACTGGTCAGACAGGGAGGACGTGGTCACACAAGGCGGCCTTCATCAGTCCGACTCCATGGAAGAGAAGCTTTCGCTTGTGAACCGCTTTGGAATCACCATAAACTACTCCAAGCCTTCACGATCTGAATACCTCGAGATAGTGAGAAAGCTTGCAGAAAAGCATCCTGAAATAGCCATGTCTGAAGACGAGCTTGCGGCCGAGGCCAATAAGTGGGAGCTTTGGCATGGAGGGATCTCCGGAAGAACTGCACAGCAGTTTATAAACTACCTCTTGGGGAAAGCTTCTGAATAATTTTCATAAAAATATATGCGTAAAAAAGAGATGCCTTTTAAAGAGGCATCTCTTTTTGACTTCTAAAGTCTACTTTACTGGCTCTACAGAGGGAAGCACTCTGTAGTTTTCCACATCTACTACTCCCTTGTCTGTTATCTTCCACTTAGGGCTTGTCGCAAGCGACAGGAACGCCAAATGCATAAACGGCGCAGGCACATCGCATCCAAGCTCTTTCTTGACTATGTCGTGAAGCTCTATAGTCTTGTCTACAAGCTCTGGACCTGTAAGCTCGTCTGTCATAAGTCCGCATATCCTAAGCGGCATGTCGGCTATAACTTCTCCGCCTTTTGCTACTGCAACTCCACCCTGCATCTCTATTACACGGTTTACAGCCAAGGCCATGTCCTCGTAGTTTGTTCCTATAACTATCAGATTGTGGGTGTCGTGCGAAACAGTCTCTGCGAAAGCGCCCTCTTCTATATTGAATCCCTTTATGAAGGACTTTCCTATGTCAGCCTGTCCATGTCTTCCAACCACCGCGACAGGAAGTAGATCCTCCTCGTTCGACTGCACAAAGCCGTCCACCACAGGAAGCTTCACTCTGTACTTCTCTGACAGGTTTTGAAGCACTATAAGCCCAACGCAGTTCGCCATCACCTCGTCTTCGTCTGAAGCTATCTTTAAGTCGTCTGGAGATATCTTGTCTCTTAAAACTGTATGCTTTACTTCTTCAGGGTAAGTGTAAGACTGCAGGTCTATAAGCAGCTCTCCGTTTTCAGCCACATGCTCGCCCTTTAGGTATACGCTTGTGACGTTCATATCTGAGAGCTCCCCGCTTATCACGTTTATGTCGGCATACTTTCCTGGAGCCAGTATCCCTATCTCGCTTAGCCCGTTCCAAGTAGAGGCGTTTATAGTCGCCATCTGTATAGCTTCAGCAGGCTCTACCCCTTCGGCTATAGTCCTTCTTATTATGTCGTTCATATGGCCTTTCTTTATGATGTCCTCCGCCAGCATGTCATCCGTTGCAAGAAGCGCCCTTCTAGAGTCCATCTTTTCTTCTGTTATGGCCCTTATGCACTCCGGCATATTGCTCTGGGTGGAACCCTCTCTCATCAGCACGTGAACACCATATCTCAGCTTTTCAACGCACTCCTCTTTAGAAGTAGTCTCATGGCAGGATATGTCTGTTCCGCCGCATATTATATGCGAAGCCAGTTCCGCTCCGAATATCTCTGCCGCGTTTCCATCCACTTTCATGCCCTTAGATCTCGCATAGACTGTGGAAGCTATGGTGTCCTTCACGACGTCGTACTTGTTGTCGTATACAAACTTCATGCCTGTAACTCCCTGTATCTCCCCTATCCCAGTCACCTTAGGGTATTCCAGCATCTCCGGTATATCCCTAGAGTCCAGATTCCTTCCAGCTGTCTCAAGCCCAGGGCAGTCCGGCGTCAGTGCAGGCACTCTCAGATACACGTGGTGCGGCAGTGTTGCGCACTCCTCCGCCATAGCCTTTATGGCAGTCTTTCCGAACACGTTTCCAACCTCGTGCGGGTCTGAAATAAGGCATGTAGTTCCCGTAGGGAGCGAAAGCCTTGTAAACTCCGTAGCTGTAAGCATGGCCGACTCGAAGTGCATATGCGAGTCTATAAAGCCCGGGGTTATATGTTTTCCGCTTACGTCTACAACCTCTGTACTCTCGCCTATCAGCTTCGAGCAGTCCCCAACCATAAGTATATACTCACCTGATATGGCCACATCGGCCTCGTATATCTCTCTGGTGATCACGTTTACAACTTTTCCTCCCTTGAGCACCTTGTCTGCAAACACCCTGTCCGACATAAGCGCATCTACACATCCAAGTCTGTCTGCTACAAGCTTCAGTTCTTTTGTATCTATCATCTTTATTCCTCCACCTATGAATTTATATTTTATCTTCACTTTCAAGTTTACTCGGATTCAGACTCAGCTTTTGACTCTTTTTCACTCTTTATATTTATCTGGGACAATATGTCCGGCACCTTCTCCATCAGCTTCTCAAGGTTGGCCTTACCTTTTACAGGCATCATGGTCACCTCTCCCTTGTTTATGACTAGCACAGAGTCTGGACTGATCTTCGCTCCTGCTCCAAGTCCTGAGCCTGATCCTTCTTCAGACTTCTCCGGATCCTTTCCAGATCCTCCCCCCATTCCGCATCCAAATGAAACAGTTATAAGCGGCACTATAGTGACTTCCCCGATAGTCATAGGCTCTCCTACAACCGTCTCGGTCTTTAAAAACTTTTCAAGCTGCGTAAAAAGCGTCTCCATATTCTGTCCTATAGATGATCTTTCCATTTTGAATTCCTCCTCAGTGTATTAATTCCTATTTCCCAACTACTTCCCATTTGCGAATACAAGCTTTCTGACAGGCTTTTTCAACACAGTCGATATGGCCAGCAAAGCCAGCCTTCCTAGGCTGAATCTGCCATAGAACTCCGCTTGAACATCCACCGATTCGCCTGTAAATTCAGGATAGAGCCTTATATCTGCACTTTTGAAAACTGACTCTGCTATAGCCACTAGTCCAGACACCATGCCTGTCATAGCCGGGTCCTCGAATCCATATCTTCCGTGGATTCCAATGTAGTCTGGCCCTAGCGCCTTGTGCAGTTTGGCCAGGAGATCTTTTCCGATTTTCATCAGCTCTCTTATCTCTAAGTCTCTCTTTCCTAGATTCTTTTTTTCTTTCTTTTTCTTTCTCTTGGACTCTTTTATCTCCAGCTCTTTATCTCCCAATACCCCGGACGATACAGTCCTTTTGAACAAGAAAAGCTCATAACGCTTTTCCTCTTTTATCGAGATGCCGATGCCTAGAAGTCCAAAAGCCCATTCAAGCTTCCCATCTCCGCTGAGGCCATCCCCATTGAAAGCTATCCGTCCTCTGTATGAAAAAGGTACAACCAAGAGCAGCATCAGTGCCGCTAGAAAAAAACCTAGAATCCAAAGCAGTGCAAGTGCGATTTTAGTCAAGACAACCACTCTATCACCTTCTTTCAAGCGAATATGTTTATGTTATACCCATATGCACCCCTATCTCACATGGCTCTAAGCTCTTTTTTTCAGCAAGTCTATAAAGTTTCTAGAGGCCTTTGACAGGTATCGGTCCTTCAGCCATACAAGCCCAGATGTTGCAATAAAGCTGTCGTCGTCAATCTCAAAAGCTTTAATGCCATGTCCTCTGTGAACTTTCAGTATAGACTCTGGAACTATGGTGCTCCCAAATCCGCTAGACACTAGCTCCAGCAAAGATACAATGTCAGAGCACTCGCAAATTATGTTGGCTTCAAGATGGCGTTTTGAAAACTGCTCCAGTATTCGGCTGTACAGCCCTAGCCCCTCTGTGCTTGGGATCATCAGAGGGAAGTCTTTTATCTCACTGTATGAAATTCTTTCAGAGTATATCTCTTCTGTTTCAGACGTTAAAAAATAGAATTTCTCAGGCTTGAAATGAAGTATGGAAAAATCCCTCAAGTCGACTGGAAGCCTTACGATTGCAAGCTCTATTGAACGCTCCCTGAGCAACTTGCACAGCTGACCAGACTCATTTTGCTGTATCTTGTACGTCACATCAGGATAGAGCTTCTGGAACTCTCTAAGTACTCCTGAAAGCTTGTGATATGAAAGTGTATTTACTCCTACAAGAAGCTTACCTTTCATTCCACCGCCTATTTCCTTCACTTGGGCGCTTGACTCCTCCATAAGCTCCGATATCTTCAAGGCATTTTCGTAGAGGGCCTTTCCCGCCTCTGTAAGTTCAAGGTACTTTCCCTCTCTGCTGACTAGCTTTACTCCCAGTTCAGACTCCATAAGCCCCAACTGCTGGCTCAGCGGAGGCTGTGTCATATTGAGCTTTTTGGCCGCCGCTGTTATCTGCCTTTCTTCAGCGATGGCAATGAAGTATTTTAGCTGCCTTATGTCCATCATATTCACCTCTCTATGTATATGTAAATCATATGGATTATCAATATAATCAATATTTTTAGTATATATAAGTATATGCTATCATAAGTTAAAGCTCAAGTTTGCGCTTATAATTTCAGTGACGAGGAGGATCAAAAAATGACGATGGATATGAGAGTTGGAAATTCCACAAAGCTAATGCTTAAATTCACTTTTCCCATGCTTGTCGGCAATATTTTTCAACAGATATACAGCATGGTAGACTCTATTGTAGTCGGCAAGTTCGTAGGCAAAAATGCTCTTGCTGCCGTTGGGTCATCTTTTGCCCTTGTCAACTTTGCCACTTTGGTGATTATAGGGCTGTGCATGGGGAGTTCTGTGGTCATATCACAGTATCTCGGAGCTGAAGACTATAGGTCGCTGAAAAAATCTATTTCTACAGCTTTTGTGTTCATACTCGGGATATCCATAGCTCTGTCAGTCGGAGCCTTTGTATTTTCAGAGCCACTTCTAGTGCTCATTAAAACACCTCCGGAAATACTGAAGAACTCTGTGGACTACATTCGAATCGTATTTGCCGGATTGATATTTATATCGCTTTACAACTTGTCTTCAGCTGTTTTGAGAGCTATCGGCGACTCTGTAACACCCCTATATTTTCTTGTAGTCGCTTCTGTAGTCAATATAGTGCTCGATATAGTATTCGTCGTAAAGTTTAACATGGGTGTGTCTGGAGTTGCATTTGCAACTGTAATATCACAGGCGATCGCTTCAATTTTGAGTCTGGTGTATGCCTTCTCAAAAGTTCCGGTGCTGAAGATGGATTCAGAGGACATGGTCTTTTGCAGAAAGCTATTCCCGACTATAGCAAAGTACAGCTTGTTAGCGTCCATACAGCAGTCCATTGTAGCAATAGGAATCGTGGCTGTCCAAGGGCTTGTAAATACCTTTGGGGCCAATGTAATGGCCGCTTTTACAGCTGCTGTAAAGATCGACGCCTTAGCATACCTCCCTGTCCAAGATTTTGGAAATGCCTTTTCCACTTATGTGGCCCAAAACGTGGGCGGTGGAAAAGTTGAGCGCTTGAGAGAAGGAGTGCGCTCAGCGGTGAAGATAATCATTGTGTTCTGCATAGTCGCATCTGTTCTTATAATCGGGCTTTCAGAGCATTTTATGAAGATGTTCGTTCACCCCAGCGAGGTCGAAGTTATAGAGCTTGGAACTCAGTATATATCTATCGTTGGCTTGTTCTACACATTGATAGGATTTCTGTTTATGTTCTATGGATTTTTCAGAGGTGCAGGCAGCTTGAATATGTCTATCGTACTGACCGTCATATCGCTAGGAACCAGAGTTCTGATGGCCTATACGCTGTCTTCCATTCCGTCTGTCGGAGAGAAAGGAATCTGGTGGTCTATCCCTATTGGATGGGCTCTAGCAGATATAATAGGTTTCCTAGCCTATAAGCGTGGCCGCTGGGAGCGCACTATTTAATTAAACTGATTATTTATTAGGAGGAGATAATATGCCACAAATAGAATTTATAGAAAAAGCTGTCGAATTGGCAACAGAGAACGAGTCGTTGCATGGAGGATTGCCCTATGGGGCTGTCGTCGTAAAAGACGGCAAAATCGTTGGAATGGGTGTAAACGAAGTCGTACAGACTGGCGACCCCACTGCCCATGCGGAGATGCTGGCTATCAGAAGCGCCTGCGCAAAGCTGGATACTCCTGATCTTTCGGGATATGAGCTTTATGCCAGTGCACATCCCTGCGCCATGTGTCTAGGTGCGATATACTACTCGAATATCAGAAGCGTGTACTACAGAGAGCCTCGCAATTCAAGCCAAGATTATGTATACGGCGAGCTAAAGCTAGACGACGACAAAAGAGCAGTCCGAATGATCAGATTGCCATAAACTAAGTGGAAAAAGCCCAGCAGTTCGACTGCTGGGCTTTTTGGATTGTCGCTTTGTAGTATTCAATTTAGCTGAATTTTTCAATGCTCTTGTACATATCCTGTGAAAGCTGCTTGAGCGTGCTAGACGTATTAGACAGCTCGGCCATAGAGGCTGTCTGCTGCTCTACAGAGGCAGCTGCTTCCTCAGTTCCTGCGGCATTTTCCTCGGAGATGGCCGATAGATTGGATATAAGCTCGACCAAGTCTTCTTTTTTGCTTACCATATCGGCTCCTGATCTGCTCAGTGAATCTATTATAGACATAACCTTGTCTATCGACTCAGATATTCCGGCAAACTTGACATTTGTCTCTTCCACTTGATCTACCTGATCTTCAACAAGCTTCTCCATTTCGCCTATAGTGCTTACAGAGTTTTCAGTTTTCATTGATAATTCCTCTATCACCTTCAGTATTTCTTCTGTAAAGCTGGTGGAATCCTCGGCGAGCTTCCTGATCTCGTCGGCTACAACTGCAAAGCCCTTCCCAGCTTCTCCAGCTCTGGCAGCTTCTATGGCGGCATTTAAAGCCAGTAGATTTGTCTGGTCGGCTATGTTTCTTATCATTTGACTTGCCTCCGATACAGACTTTACCCTTTCGCTAGTGTCGAGTATGACTTCATATATTTCTTTGGAAGCCCTGCTGCTCTGATCTGTCTTTTCGACCAGATGCTTCAAGATCTCAACACCTTCGTCTTTTAAGCTCCTCACTTCTATAGCTGCAGTATCCAGTTCGTCCACAAGCCTTTGGTCCTCGGCGATTATATCCCCAAGCATATTTACGCTTGCAGTGCCTTCCTCAATTTCCTTGGCTTGCTCAGTCGCTCCCTCGGCCATTTCATCCACAGCTTTTGAAACTTCCTCTGAAGCCATGTGCATTTGACTGCTGCTTTCAGCTAGAGATTCCGAAAGACTGGCAAGCTGCTTTGAATTCTGAGATACATCCTTGACCAGCTCTTTTATACTCTCCATTATCCTCTTGACTCCTTTAGACAGTGAGCCTATTTCATCTTTTCTCTCAGTAAAGTCACTTGAGATAGTTCCCTCCAGATCAAGCTCCTCTATAGCTCCTATCAGGTACTTTAGTGGCCTAGATATGGCTCTAGAACTTATGAGCAAAATCCCTCCAAGTATTGCCAAGTTCACCAAGAGCAGCACCAGCTGAAATGACTTGAGTATCGACACAGCTCTTTGTGAATAAGACTCTGCAGATGATACAGCCTTGTTTGTAAGCTCGAAGAACGTCTCACTGTCTGCCAGCAGCTTTTTCTGATCTCCACTGGCTCTGCTGGCATCTATCTCTTGCTTCAGCTCTTCCCATCCTGACTTTACCGCCTCCATATCGGCTATAAAGTTTTCGTCATGAGGAACAGGAAGCTGTAGCTCCTCGCTTCCGCTTAGCAGCCCTTCTATGTTTTTTTCAACTGCACTTATTATCTTGCTGTTGTCCTCTCCAGCGAGCTCAAGCTTTATGGCTCTCTGCGTGCCTCCTCTTACAATTCCTGCCTGGTTTACAACCCTTCCGTCTCCAGACATATTCTCTAGCTGATAAAACACCATCGCCGTACCGGACAGTGTTGTCAATGCGAGTACAGCTAAAAATAACTTGAGTTTCGTACTGATTTTCAAATCCATTACCTCCCCCTGTTTGTTTTTCGGATAATTATATCATACTATTCGCATACATATACCTTATTATTTTTCATCGAAATGTAGTATTCTGAAAAAATTAAGCCTGTCGTAATTTCTCGATGAGTCGGTCTGCTTACTTTGCGCTAAATAAAATATATGACAAGCTTTTCAGCAAATCCAATCTAATATATACTATATATATCGAAATTATATATATTGGAGGGACAAAATATGTTAGAAAAACTATCGAAATTAGTAGATCTTTCAAGTAAGCCAGTTGGCTACTTAGATGGTAAAGAAATTCAGGTTTTAGCCATAGTTGAAGAAAATCCAAGTAGCAATACTTATTTTTTAAGAATTAAAACCGACAAAGAGACTTTAAGTGAACTCGACAAGACAATCGACACTAAGCCTGTTTCTTTTGCTATCTCAATTAAAGATGGCGGTGAATTTTCTTTTGATATAGATATTATTCGAAAGTATACTAGGGCACCGGCTGATCTTGAAGACAAAGTATATAACAGCCACTATGTTGTAAAAGAAAGTGTGCTATAGATATAGACTAGGCAATCCCATATGGGGTTGCTTTTTTGCTTGCTATTGGCATATTTGCGTAATAAGATTACTTTAACGGAGGCAATATTTAATAAATCAAAGGAAGACTTTATTATAAAAAATTGCACCTCCAAGCATTAGGTTTTACCTAACACTGGAGGTGCAATTAATATATTTTCTGGATTAGAAGTTTACTTTCTCTCCGTTGTAAGTGCAGATGAAAAGCTGCTTCATCTCTTCTACAGATATCTCCCTTGGATTTGTGCCAGTACAAGGGTCTCCCACTGCTCCGGCAGCTATTTCGTTGAGACTGCTGTTGAAGTCCTCTTCGCTTACTCCGAACTCCTTAAGTGTTGACGGTATATTCATCTCTTTGTTGAAGTCTTGTACCATCTCTACAAGTGAGTCAACAAGCTCGTCTTCACTGCTTCCTGCAAGTCCAAGTCTTCTTGCTATGTCAGCATATATTGCTCCCGCCTCTTTTCTGTTGAAATCTATCACGTAAGGAAGGTATATTGCATTGGCACATCCATGAGGTATGCTGAATATCTTTCCTGTCTTGTGAGCCATGCTGTGTACTATTCCAAGTATTGCATTCGAGAATGACATTCCAGCAAGGCACTGAGCTATATGCATTTCGCTTCTAGCGTCCCTGTCTCCTTTGTAAGACTCTATAAGGTTCTCTTTTATCATCTCTATAGACTTCATAGCGAGTGCGTCTGTAAAAGCGTTTCTAACTGTTGACGCATATGCCTCGAATGAGTGTGTAAGTGCGTCCATTCCAGTATGAGCCACAAGGCTTGCAGGCATAGTCTGAGCCATGTCTGTGTCCACTATCGCCATGTCCGGAGTTATGTTGTAGTCCGCTATAGGGTATTTCACTCCAGTCTTGTTGTCTGTGATGACAGAGAACGATGTAACCTCAGTTCCTGTCCCGCTTGTAGTTGGTATAGCCACAAATCTAGCCTTTGTTCTCAGTGTTGGCAGGTTGAAAGGCTTGGCCGCCTCTTCGAAAGTGAAGTTAGGGTGTTCGTAGAATATCCACATTGCCTTAGCGGCATCTATTGGAGATCCCCCTCCTATTCCAACTATAAGGTCAGGGCCGAACTCGTTCAGAACTTCAACACCTTTCATAACTGTCTCTACCGATGGATCAGACTCAACGCCTTCTATGACTCTAGTCTCTATTCCCGCTTCCTTGAGGTTGTTTTCTATCTTCTCAAGCACTCCTGTAGTTCTTATAGCTCCTCCTCCTATAACGAGAACAGCCTTCTTAGCTTCCAGGTTTTTAAGCTCCGATATAACTCCCTCTCCAAAGTATACGTCTCTTGGTACTGTAAATCTTGCCATTTTAAATCTCCTCCTCATGGTTTCATTTTATTTGAATTTAAGTTTTTTATCGCATGTGTCCTTCGACAATTCTTATTATACGGGCTCGCTGAAACATAGTGAAGAAGGCACTTTTCGGTATGGCAGTTCCCAAAAGGTATGAATTTAGTATTGGAGCTGAAATATTTTGAAAAGTTTTTTGAAATAGGAGTACAGTTCACACTACCGACATATTACTGGCAAATAAACATCACAGTAAATGGAATAAAAAAGATTACTTGCAATATCTAACGACTAAGAATTCTTTTTAATATATATTCTCAATGCTTTTATAATTAATACTGCTATATAGATGCCTAGTCCTAATAATGCAACATATATAACTAATAGCATATAGGGGAGTATCGATGGCATAATACCTATTTCCACTAGTCCTCACCTCTCTTTTAAATTCATATTTTCTAACCACTGTGAACTACCCATAGTATAGCCAATTTCCAGAGGAAACCCAAATGTTCCCATTGCCAAATATCACAAAAGGCTTACCCTTTGTCCTAGAGTAAATAGCCATTCTCAAAGTCTGCTTTTACACTTTAGTGAAATCCCATATCTAAAACGACCCTTTAGGGATAGTTTAAGGTTATCAATTTTCTACCCAGTATATCCAGTCGCCAGAAGTCCGTATTTTGCTTGTTTTAATTTCTTAGCGTATAATTTGTCGGAAATGCTGGCTCTACCCTACTTAAAAATCTTAATTGTTTCCGTCAGACAAGCTGTTCCCTCAGGAATATTTAAATAGCCATCATCATTTAGTTTAAATTCTTTTCCGTCTATTATAAATAGAGAGTCTTTTGTATAGCCCTCTTTAAAAAAGTTGCTAGTATTAAATGCGTGCCTATGCCCTTCTGATTGATGTTTTGAATATATCTTGCCGTTTTCTAATAAGTAAAATTCATTAGTCTTGCTTCCATTTTTGATTTTAAAAAATCCTGGCTCGATGCCAACACGCGAAAGTATGTCCTTAGCTTCATTTTCTTTATAACTTAAATTGACTAATAGGGCGGTACTATCTCTTGACAGATAAGTGAAAAATTTTTCTATTCTATCAATTTCTTTTAGATGTGATGTAGCAATTGAGTCTGAGCTAATTCCCAACTCAATGAAAGGCATAGTTACATGACCATATTCGTCAGTAGTTAAAATCATTTTTTCTCCATTGCTGCTCTGGAAGTTGTAGTATGTACCTTTTTTAAACTCAAGAATATTATCTTTTGATTTTAAAAGATTTGTTTCTTCATCATTCACTCTTTTCATAGAGATGATTTTTTCATAATTAAGACTGAGCTGTTGTGCCGTATTCGAAATGAAAACACTGTCTCTTTTATTTTGAAAATAGCTAGATTTCGAATGATTGTTATAATGTTTATTCAATGCCTTAGTGTTAGAGTGCGTAGACTTGTTACCAGTAAGATTATTATAATTGTTTATGCTCATTAGTAATTTAAAGTTATCATTTAATTTCAATAGAGCCACTCCTTTTTATTGAAGTATTGGATAGTTATATTGCTGTTTTACTAAATCTCTCAATAACTCTATCGCCCTGTTTTAGAAAAAGATTACACTTAATCTTATTTGGTGTCTCGCCAACATTTCCGACAAAACTCAGGCTAAGACATATTTTGATAATAAACGAGGAAAACTAAGTACTTATCAAATTATCGACAATATGACTACTACTAGTAAAGCTAATCGATTTAAAGTAACTTTCTTTTTCAAAGTGCCATCTCCTTTCAATCAAAATATCAAACAACTCCAAGCGCTTTAACAATCATTTCAGCGACCTTTGATCTTGTGGCATCGCTGAAGGCATTTCCGATGGTCCCGATGCACAGTATCAGAGAAGCTGTGACTAGAGCCAGTTTTATTTTCAATTCCCAAAACCCCTTTTTAAGCGTATTACAATATCTTACTATAAAGGGCCTCTGTGGTCAAAAGACGGTTTTAAGGTGGACAGAGAACAATAATTGGTTATAAGTTTCCAGCTGGGTATACTATATCTGTAAGGCATAAGTCAATATATGTAAAGGGGATGAAAGAGATGATTTTAAAGGTGCTACTGTTTAGTATAGCGGCATTTATGCTCATGTCGTTTATATTAAAGAGGATCTTGGAAGACGAGGAGCAAGTCAAAAAAACCGAAGAAGCTGTAAAAGATAAAAAGCCTGTGGAAACTAGAACTAGGCCTTTGAACACTGGCTATAAAGAAGATATATACTATGATACAGAATTACCGTACAGGAATGTCAGTGAAGCCGATATAAAGGGTGCCAAGGGGGAATGTGACATATTCAGACTGTTGAAGAATGAAGGAGAGTCCAGGATACTGATGAACACATATATAAAAGCTGACGGAAAGCCCTCAGAAATAGACTTGATAGCCATAAACAGAAGTGGAATACATGTATTCGAGTCCAAGAACTACAGTGGCTGGATATTTGGAAACGAGAAAGACAAGATGTGGACTCAGCTCTTGAGAAAAGACAAAAAATACCGCTTCTACAATCCAATAAGGCAGAACAGGGGTCATATAGGGGCGATAGACAGTCTTTTCAAAGGAAGGTACAGAGACAGAACTTTCTCCTACATAGTATTCGGTAAAAGCTGTGAGCTGAAGAGTGTATCCTACAATCCTGAGAAAAGCGTGGTCGGAACACTAAAGGAATTCAACACTATATACAGAAAGATAGCCCAGCTTCCAAAGCTACTGAGCGAGGGAGAAGTCGATTATATATACAGCACACTAGAAAAGCTGAGCGGACACAATGTGCCTAAGAGCGTAAAGGAGGAGCATCTCGACTATGTGGAGGGACTGAAAGAGAATGAGTGCCAGATGAGACAATAGAGATACTTAAAAAAAGTGTCTCTTTTTTTGCGAACATAAAGGCAAGCCTCTAGAATTGAGGTGCATCCATACAGGGGCCTAAAGGTGTCCTTTAGTACCCTATGGATAAAGTACGAACGTACATCCGCCTATTCCCCACACGAAAGTAGGTCGTAAATATATATTAAAATATGCCCCATATACAGTTATAATATAATTATGGATACATGAAAGGAGTTTTTCAAGTTTTGTACACAATTAGCGATTTAGTTAGAAAACATACAGCCAATAAAGCTACCGAACATTATCGATTCGGGCAAGAGCACGATGAAAGCGAGGCAAAATCCACATATGATGCTGGGCCAGATACGCTTGATGAAGAGTCGGATTCGAACCAAGAAGAAATCAATCAATCGTCCCATGCTTACCGCGATACATCGTCGGACGCTGACTACAGGGGGATTAATGCGGATACACTGCTGAATATAATGCATCAGAAAGATGCAGAGATTGAGAGACTTCACAGTGTAATTCAAAGCCTTAATAGCAATCTCGAAAAGGCGCTGGAGCTGAACAACAACAGTCAAATTTTGCTCCTGAACAAGCAGATAGCATCGGACAAGGAAAGCAAGGTCGGAGAAGCGGGCTTCTGGGGCAGGCTTTTCAGGAAAGGCAGATAATGAAAACATAAAAACAAGGCCGCTCTTGACACTCCCCATAGCTAAAGTTATCAAGACCTAATTTAATATAAATCCTAAAAAACAAGAGGACTAACATATCATACATATAAGATATATTAGTCCCCTTCCAAATTGCTGGCTCGCAATATACTAAGTTTGTGAAAAATAATATATTATCAATACTACTATGCTAGGCAGGCCAAACATAGCTAGTTTAAATGCTCTGTTTATTCTACTATCACTCTCTTTCTCTGTTTCCACAGCAGTCCTTCTATAAATATTGTCACTCATTAACCCAGAAAATATTCCTCCTAGCACTATACTTCCAAATCCTAAAATCTGCATCCCATAAAGAAATACGGCCTCACTCTTCATTACAAACGAAGCCACTAGAACAAAAATCATTGATATCAGCCCAGCTATAAAAAACTTTACCATGTGTCACTCCCCCTTAATTCATATTATCTAAAGTTTATGAGTTGTCTCTAGTCGGCAAACTTATCATCAATTTCTTTACGGTCATAATCGAGTATCCATGACTTCAGTTCTTTGTAAACTGGGAGCAATCTATCTTTGTCATAGGAAACAATATCAAGTCCCATATCATCATATAGTTGTAATATAACGTGACTCTGAACATCGACTATATATATGGATGAAACAAAATCTGCTGAACCACCAATATCACCTAGAATTATTTCATAAAAGACCTTATCAATAGGAATTTCACTCTTATTCAAGTCCCAGTAAAATTGAGTTTGGTTCATGGTGTCACTTCCAGCTTCGACATACTCTGAAAGCTCTTCGTGGGGTAAAACTGGAGCAATTTTTCTAAAAAATAGATTTTTCAAGTTGATGCTCTCCTCTTCATTTTGAGGATTAACTTTCCAGACCAGAAACGAAGGAAACTTCAATCCGCTACGATATATGGTCATGGCACGATTTAAAGCATTTTCAATATATTCTTTTCTAGGTTCCATATTGCTGTCGTAGACATTGCCTACTCCTATTTCAAAGCGAATACCATATTCAGCATTATAAAAGAGTGGGGGATTAAGCGACTTCAATCCTATTAGATTTAGCTCTTTGGTCACTTGCTCTTTAATCAACTTTAAGTCACCGCCTTTAATGTACTGATACACATTATTTAATCATTGCGCGCTTAATAAAAAGCATTTGTGCAAGCTAACTACACCATAACGTATTTTCCATACAAAGGCAATAGGGGGATTTAAAAGCAGTATGGTCCTCGGCTCATCTAAACCTTAAAAGTCAGTCGATCTATTTTGCCTGCGCTAACTCTCGCTCTAAGCTGTAAAAAAAGACACCTCTCGGTGTCTTTTTTATGTCTAAATGAATGATACTCCTACTCAATGCCATTCACTGTTTTCAATATATCTTCAAGTCTTTCAATAGATGAAATTCGCGAATTACATTCATCACTATTTTTACATATACTGATTCCAATGGATTTGTAAGTGTCCCTTCCTGACTCCCTAGTTTTACATACAGGCGAGACAGATATAACTTCGCCATCTCTTCCCACATAGTTACAGAGTGCACATACATAAGAGTTTGTATTTTTTTGGCTTATTATACGGCAAGTCATGCCTAGAAGCACTCCATCTATGTCGTAGGCTATAAACATCTTTCTAGTAGAATTATCGGTCCAGCCTAGATATACCTTCTTGGCTTCAAGTGTTTCTAAGTCAGGGATATGGAGTTTCTTCTCTTTTTTGAATACCTTTAAAAGCTGGGACTTTGTCACACTTTTCATACCGAATGTGTACTTGTCTAGTCTAGACAAGTACGTATCGATATGCAGAGGATCACTTATTTTTGTTATATCAATAATCTCCTTTTCATCCTCAGTCAAGTTTTCGAAAGCAGACAGTATCTTTTCATTCAGATGTGCCTTAGTTACATTGATGATATTTTCATCTACAGAAGTTCTGAACGCACTATTCAAATTTTGTAGGCATTTTTTTATATAATTATAGCGGTGTTTTTCTATAAAACTGTTCATTTAATCTATCCTCTCTTTTCTTTTCGCTCAATTGAAATCATATCACCTTGTGGATCTGGATTTCAATCCCTAGAACGGTTCTGCTTTGTTTTCGAGAATAGATGCTTTGCTTGGCTTATTATTCTCCATATACTCTTTCTCGATAGATAGTATTCCTGAGATAGCTCATCTACAGTAGTCCCTGAAGAGTATTTTTCATAGATTTCTAAATTTCTGACTTGTAGAATATTTTTGGCACCGCTCTTTTCGCCCCAAGCTTTGCGATTCATATCTTTCCTCGGGATATATAAGTACTCTCCGTCCACATACTTTTGCACCATCTCGAGTATGTCTTTTGGCAGCACATCTTTTGCTTTTACATATTTCATTTCCTTGCTCCTCCGATTTAATGAAGTCTTAAAGCAAAGATTATAAAAGCTATGTGTCAAAAGCCCATATACAGCTAATTAAAAAGACTAGGCTCCTAACAAATCATAGCTGATTTATGGTAATCTTTGCAGGAGCAAATCGATTTAAATTTGAATTTATATAGAACATTCATAAAAACACCCCCCAATATTTAATTTCAATTATATTATACCAGAGGGATATCAGTAGATTTTGATTTCTTCTTGGTGTTTTGAAAATGGCAAACATATGAAATAGCAACTGATAACTATCTATATTATCCCCAATCTCTAAAGCTGTTAGAAGACAGCGACGGAATTGTATTGACAGGGTACCTGGAGAAAAAGACATTTCTAGGTAATTATTGATAGAGCTTTTAGTTTAAATTAAAGTCTATCAATAGAATAGCGCAAACACTCTGTAACAATGTAGAAATTTATCTACATAGACTCTAGAATAAGCAATAAAGCTATATCATCAGGAAAGTGTTGAAGCATATATTTTTCTATATAAAAACTGCTTTTTGTTATATACTTATACATATGAAGGAGCGGTTTATACAGGTTTCAGGCAAGTAAAATGGACAAATGTTACCGAACAGCTTCTAGTTATACATATATTTAACAGTATCGTGTTTTTGTTTTAAGGTAAGGAGGTTCTAAAGAGTTATATTAGGATTAAATAAAACTTTATTTAAGGAGGTAAGTTATGGGAAAACGTATTCTTTTTAAGAAAATCAAAGTATTGAACTATCTGCTCTCTATTTTTATGGCAAGCTCTATGATTTTTCCAAGCTTTTCATATGCTATTTCAGGAACGATTAACTTTACAGGAATTGATGAATATGAAACAGGACCTGTTATAACCGATGGACAAGCTGGGGATGTTGCAGCATCAGATATTCCAGGTATTGATATTGATATTTTTGGGTCCAATGATAAAATCAACCCTATTGGTAAGTTTATCTACCTTGACTTCCAGAACGTTATAACACCTTCTGATGTTCCAACTTACACATATAATTATATTGTCATCAAGAGTAGAGACGGCAGCAACTTTAGCTTTAATTCTGCATATATTAATAATTGCAATATGATGGAAGATGCGGTTTATGTTGAAGGAATTCGGGATGGATATCCTCAAGGCACAGTTAATCTAACACTAGATGATGGAGGTATGCCGAGCCAGTTTGACCGACTTAATGGACTGACAGAATCTATATTCCAAAATGTAGACCAAGTAATAATTTCTTCAAATACACCAGGTGCAACAGATGTAACAGCAGGTATAGGGGCAATTCAGATTGCTGACCCGGTTATGTCAACTGTTGCGTTGACAGCTGATACAACATCAAACAGCGTTGATAATGACTTGGAAATCACCTTTGCACCAGATGCAACATTTGAAAGTGAAATTACAGGCGTAAGCTATAACGGCAATGCATTGACTGCTAGCCAGTACACTGTGTCAAGCGGTAAAGTGACTTTGAAGCCAAGCGTTTCAGGCAACACATACCTCAGAACACCAGGGACTGCAAACGTTGTGATCTCGGCATCAGGATACGGGAACTCTACAGTATCCCAAACTATACAAGCGGGAACGGTGGAAACGCTTGAGGTGACAACCCAGCCAGTACCTGGAGCATTAAGCGGGGGTGCGTTCGCAACTCAGCCGGTAGTGAAATTGAAAGATCAGTACGGAAACTACTGTACAACTGGAGTTTCATCAACAGCAAATGTAGTGGCAACAGCGAAGAGTGGTACAGGCTCTTGGAGCATAGGAGGAACTACAACTAAAAGTGCAGTAGCTGGAACAGCAACATTTAGCAACCTGACATGCACGTTGACAACATCAGGAAATGGGAAAGTGACCTTTACGAGTGGAATTAAGACCATTGACAGCTCGGTATTCACTATTCCACAAAACTCGGCAAAGGTACTTACAGCTGATAACATCAAACAGCGTGGACAATGACTTGGAAATCACCTTTACACCAGATGCAACATTTGAAGGTGCGATTACAGGTGTAAGCTATAACGGCAATGCATTGACTGCTAGCCAGTACACTGTGTCAAGCGGTAAAGTGACTTTGAAGCCAAGTGTTGAGGAAAATGAATACCTCAGAACGCCGGGTACTGCAAACGTTGTGATTTCGGCATCGGGATATGGCAATTCTACAGTATCCCAAACTATACAAGCGGGAACAGTGGAAACGCTTGAGGTGACAACTCAACCTGTACCAGGAACGTCAAGCGGAGATGCGTTTTCAACTCAGCCGATAGTGAAATTAAAAGACCAGTATGGAAACTACTGTACGACAGGAGTTTCATCAACAGCAAATGTAGTGGCAACAGCAAAGAGCGGTACAGGCTCTTGGAGCATAGGAGGAACTACAACCAAAGCTGCGATAGCTGGAACAGCTACATTTAGTGACCTTACATGTACGTTGACAACATCAGGAAACGGAAAAGTGACCTTTACGAGTGGAATTAAGACCATTGACAGCTCGGTATTCACTATTCCACAAAACTCGGCAAAGGTACTTACAGCTGATACAACATCAAACAGTGTAGATAATGACTTGGAAATCACCTTTGCATCAGATGCGACATTTGAAGGTGCGATTACAGGCGTAAGCTATAACGGGAACGCACTGGATGCTAGCCAGTACACTGTGTCAAGCGGCAAAGTGACTTTGAAACCAAGTGTTTCAGGCAACACATACCTCAGAACACCGGGTACTGGAAATGTTGTGATCTCGGCATCAGGATATGGGAACTCTACAGTATCTCAAACTATCGAGCACGGGGCAGTCGCAAAAATGGTTGTGGATCAAAATATTACAGCCCCTGCAAACAATGGCGGAGAATTTGTACAACAACCAATTATAATGCTTAAGGATACTTATGATAATATATGTACCAGTGATAGTACGACAGTCGTAACAGCAGCTAAGGAAGACGGTGGAACGTGGACATTGACCGGGACTGCTACAGCTACTGTTACAGGTGGTATAGCGACGTTTACGGACCTTGGAGCAACTAATGCAACTAGGGTAAGTAATGCACAGATAGGCTTTACCGCAACAGGACTAGCTAAGGTAACAAGCGCAACAGTGACATTGCCTTCAACTACGCCTCCGAGTGGTTCAGGTGGAGGCGGGGGTTCATCAACAACAGCACCTACAGGATCTGTGAATATAGTGGTAAACGGAGAAACTATAAGCGCAGGAACAGAATTACATTCAACAGAAAACGGCAAATTAGCAGTAAACGTAACAGTAAACAACAAAGTTATTCAAAGTAAGATTGATGAGGCTGTAAGAAACAATAAAACAGGACAACAAAATGTATTCCAAGTGCCGGTTGCAGACACTAGATCAGACATAGTAAACTTCGAACTAACAGGAGATATAGTTAAACAGCTCGAAACTAATACATTTGATGTATCAATCAAACATAATGGATTAGAATACACTATCCCTACAAAAGAACTAACTATTTCAAACGCAGCTAAAGAGCTTGGGATAGAAGAAACATCATTAGGAGACATTAAGATTGAAGTGAAAATTGCAAAGCTTGACGATTCAGTTGTGGCCAAGTACAACAAAGTAGCCACGAAAAATGGGGCTACAATATTATTTCCACCAACTGCTTTTGAGATAGTAGCAAAGACTACAAACTCAGAAGGAAAAACTGAATATGTGAATATAGGTAAATTTTCTAACTACGTAGAGAGGGTAATGGAAATTCCTGCAGATGTTGATCCAAGCAAGATCACAACAGGTATTGTATTTAATGAGGACGGCACCTACAGCCATGTCCCAACGGAAATATTCCAAAAGGAAGGTAAGTGGTACGCAAAGCTGAAATCGCTGACAAATTCGAACTACTCTGTAATCTCGAATCCAATTACTGTAGAATCTGTAGAGAAACATTGGTCAAAAGATGTAGTCAACGATATGGCATCGCGACTTGTCATATTCAATCCAGAAACATTTGAACCAGATAAAGCAATTACAAGAGCAGACTTTGCAGAGTACATTGTAAGAGCGTTGGGTATTTATAGAGAGGGTTCTCAGCATGAAAACGAGTTCAAGGATGTCAGTGCAAAAGGAGATAGGACAATTGCTATTCTGATTGCTAATGAATACGAAATTGTGGCAGGATATCCAGATGGAACCTTCAGGCCAGATGCGATAATTACAAGAGAAGAAGCAATGGCCATGTATCAAAGGGCAATGAATATAACAAAGCTTGAAGGAACAGATACAAACAGATATAAAAGCTATTCAGACTACAATCAGGTAGGGAGTTGGGCAAAAACTTATGTGCAGGCGGTGCTCTCAGCAAATGTACTTAATGGAACTACCCCTACAACAATTTCGCCGAAGTCAAACCTAACTTATGCAGAGGCAGCACAAGCGATTAAGAATCTACTGGTGGAATCTAAGTTAGTCAATAGATAGCGATATAAATAGAGTATTTGAGTATAAATGTAAAAATAAGGGCCTCTTGAGAGGCCCTTATTCGCGCTTAAAATAGGGCGGCCATACTAGGGGCTACCCTACTTTTTCTGTATTTATACATGGAATACCATCCATTTTAAAACTCTATAGTTTGCCCTACACCTTTTTGCATTGCTTTCTCATAAATCCTTCTTGCGGTCACGATGTCCAGTACACTACTCCCAACTGTCTTAAAGAAAGTTATCTCTTGATCGCTCTCTCTAGAAGGAACTTCTCCCATAATTACCTCTCCAAGTTCTCCAGTTACAATGTCTTCTGTACATTTATTTTGTCTCATAGGTACTATGAAGTCACCGCTTTCATTTAGAACACCATCTCTTGTATCTACATATACCTTATCTGCATTTAATAGAATATAGTCATCAATCTCTTGCATTTCAGGAGTGTATGATCCCACTCCATTAATATGCGCACCTTTTTTTATTAATTTCCCGTCAAATACTGGTTTTTTTGCTGTGGTAACACTGGTAATAATGTCAGCATTGGCTACCGCTTCACTAGAGCTATCAGCTACAATAATTTTAACGCCAAAAACATCCGCAAATTTATCAGCCATTCTACTTGCAAATTCCTGAGATCTCTCTTTATTTGCATCGAAAACCCTGACTTCTTTAATGTCTCTTACTGTAAGAACAGCTTCAAGCTGACTTTCGGCCTGCCCTCCTGTTCCCAAGAGAGCAAAAATTTCTGAATCTTTTCTAGCCAATATATCAGTGGCTGCACCTGAAACCGCTCCCGTTCTTATCTTTGTCAGATAAGATCCGTCCATTATAGAGCATACTTCTCCTGTACTTTCATTGATCAAAACCATTGTCGATGATAAAGAATCTAAACCTTTTTCTACATTGTTTGGATATACAGACACTATCTTAACTCCTAGAGCCTTGGCTCCTGCTGCATATCCAGGCATATACAGGCTTTGTCCTTCCTCCTTTGGAATATCTATATTTATTCTAAGGGGTATGTCGCTTTCACCCTTTGAATAAAGTTCCAAGCCATCTTTATCTGCCTGAATGGCATCTTTTATGGTAAATACCTTTCGAATATCTTCTTCTTTCAAAATCACAATCTTCATATATGCACACTTCCTTTCTATATTTGTGGCAGTGCTCTACTCATTCCTAGTTTCAATTCCGGTGATCCGAACAGCTTTCTAAAACCCCATAGCTAGATGGAAAACACCCCAGCCATATCATAAAATGCATAAATCGCTTCAAAATAGCACTTATTGCACTACATATTTAAATCTTCCCCATTAGGATGAGTTCATCTATTTTTGGATGGACAGGAGGTCTTCGCACCGCTCGCTCATATAATTGTAAGAGTCATAAACGCCCTGGTTGTAGAACTCCGGACCCAGCTTCTCCGTTATGAAATCCAGAATCAAAGCCGAGGCCAGGTCGCCTAGCTCCTCGTCTCTCTCTTCCGCAAAATACTTCTTTATGGCTGAAACCATACCTGCCTTCACTTCCTTTGAAAATTCGATCTTATTCTTCATGAAATCCCTCCTTTAAAGCCCGATTTTAAATCCTAATGATTTAAACGACTTTCACCTCTTGAGTTTAAGTATAGAATAAAAGTTTAATCTCTTTAATTTTTTAGCTGTTCTTCTATAAGACTTATATACTTGTATACCGTGGTCCTGCTCATGCCGTTCAGCCTGGAAAGGTCAGTCACATTGAGCTTCCCCGCACTGTGCAGTTTGTAGGTCTCCATAAACTTAGAGGGTATGTCGTCCGCTGTTGTGGCTGGTCTGCCCAGCGTCTTGCCCTTGGCCCTGGCGTTCTCCATCCCGGACTTGACCCTCTCGGATATCATCTGCTTCTCGAGTTCGGAGAAAACGCTCATTATCTTGAGTGTCATCTCAGTCATTATGTCCATTTTGCCATTCGTCCGGCAGTCTATCGTCAGGGAGCCCACCACCAGCCTCAGTCCTTTTTCCTTCACAAGCTCCAGCAGCTCTATAAACTGTTTGGTGCTCCTCGACAGTCTCGAGACCTCGGTCGCCAGTATTGTGTCGCCTTCTTGTAGCTCATCTAGCATCAAACTGTACTGCTCCCTCTTCAAATTGCTTCCAGAGATATACTCCTTGTAGACCCTGTCGATATTGTGCTGCTTTCTGAGTTCCCTGACCTATCTTTCCAGATCCTGCCTATCCTCGTTCGTGCTGCATCTCACATAAGCCCTTATCATCCGATTACTCCCTCTCTTTCTGTGGTTTAACTCTATCATCTGAAAGCGAAATGGTTAAGTGAATTTCATGGACACTATGTGCCGAAAGAGAAGGCGACGGGATGCTTATTTTTGATCATCCGGCGCCTTCGATGATGGATTTTGTTTCTGGTTTTACAGGTGTGGCCAAGTGTCTAGGAAAAGAGTTATTTTGTTGAACACTTGTAGGAGCATCTGCACCACATTTTAGACTGTATATTGCGACACTATGTTTTGACACACGGCCACATGGCATATCTGCTATAATTAATTGTATGGTCAATACTGTTCATTTACAGCACCTCCCTATCTAATCATTTCTATCTATAGGATCAAAACCTAATAGTCTCCCTCTGCTCCTCAATCGACAGCGTAGTGTAGATCCTCGTAGTCTCAAGAGAGCTATGCCCAAGAATATTTGCAAGTTCCAACACGTTCTGGTTGTTGTGACGCAGCCACTGCTTAGCGAAAAGGTGTCTGAAGCTATGAGGGTAGACCTTGCATTCGCTGACTCCGGCGAACTTGGCTATTTCCTTCAGCTGCCTGAATATATTGGACCTATCTAGTGGATGTCCGTTTGAAGTCCGAAATATTGTACCTGATTCTATACATTCCGAGTTTACATAATAACCGAGTTCTTCTACAAGATTTTCAGAAAGCGGGATATCCCTGTGTTTCCCCTTGCTTTTGACTTCCATATAGCCATTTTTAAACGTTTCCACTGTCAGAAACTTCAGCTCCGACACCCTCATGCCGGTATAATATAGGGTCAGCATTATATACTTTAGTCTTGTCTTTTTCAGATTCTCCGCAGCCCTTATAAGTCTTTGAAACTCCCTTTCCGTGATCACGTTGTCCAGCGAAGTTTTCCGTTGCTGCTTCTCCTGCTTCAGCTTAAGGTTAAGGCCGCAAAACTTCAGGTAGTTGTTTACTATAGTGATTTTGTTGTTCACCGTGGACAGCTTGAAACTGTCTAATAGCTCTCTTTTGTACTGGATAAGCAGTTCCATAGAGACTTCATCCCCGTCTGCAAACTCCAGAAAGTCCTGGGCGTCCTTTAGATACTCCCTTATAGTGCTTTCAGAGAGCTCCCTGCACAGCAGTTCTTCCCTGTAAGCGCGTAGGTTTTCCATTTTTTCAGCTCCCATATATCGAAATATTAGGTTCTAAATATCTCTATTATATACTATATTTAGGCAAACGGCACCACAATCTCAGATTATGGTGTTTGTGTTTTATATATTTTTCTTTGGATATATATTACACTAGAATCAGATTTATATGTTTAATATTAAATATTGTAAGGGGTGTTATATGTGAACTATTTCTTTGTATTTCAAAACAAGACTTTTAAAGAAGAACATCTTGGTGGGTTTCTATGGGCTCCTAAAGCTGATAAAAATGGTCATACAAAATCTCACTGGACTATGATGACAAATGTAAAAAAGGGAGATGTGATTATACATAGTGTACATAAAGCCATAGTTGCAATAAGCTTCGCTATATCAGATTGCTATTCAAGCTCAAGGCCTGATACTAACTTTAATGACTGGGAAGAAGACGGATGGAGAGTAGACACTGAATATCGTACTTTTCAAAAAAGCATTCTTACATCTGACTACATAGACGAATTAAGAAAGCTACAGCCAGAGAAATACGCTCCATTTAACTCAAGAGGTAGGGGTAACACAGGTTATCTATTTGCCGCCAATGCAGAGATGTTTAGGCTTATTATTGAAGAGACTGCTAAAGTCCAGAGCTCATATAGCTATAGTAATCAGGTTCTGGAGTTACTAAAAACATCTTCCGATAAAGTACTCGAGGAGCTATCAGAGTACAGCCCAGGACTGATTGTTGAGTCTATAAAAAGCGCAGATTTGAAAAACGAATCAAACTATTTTAAACATAAGGGAACGCCCAAAGAGAAGCAGAGTCCAATATACTCTAATGGACAAAAGTCTTATCCGAGAGATCGTCAGACAGCACTAAATGCTCTAGCACATGCACACTATTTATGTGAAGTAGATAAAAGCCATCCAACGTTTATAAGGAAAAACTCTGATAAAAGCTACACTGAACCTCATCACTTAGTTCCTATGGCATACTCTGATAATTTTAATGTCTCACTAGACGTTGAAGAGAATATAGTCTCCTTATGCAGTAATTGTCACAATCAAGTACACTATGGTGAAGGGGCTGAAGGTATTTTAAGAAAGCTATATTCTGAGAGAAAAGAAGTCTTAGAGCGGGTGGGGATTGAAGTCACTCTTAAAGAGCTGCTACAAATGTATTCGTATGGATTAGGCTTTTTTGAATTATAAATATTTACAGATAGGATGTGATTTTATTGACAGGAAAATTAATAAGGCTGTTTTTAGCAGAGGGGAAGTCAAGCGGACTGAGAACAGTTGAAATTTCTAATATGACTATCGTTCAGTTAGTCAATAAATGTCGCAAATTTTATGCTTAATTATCCGACATTATATAGTCTTCTTTTTTCATAAGTGGCTTTCTTGATAGCCGATCTTCTTTCAAGAATCAGGATATCTCTACCC